>NZ_DCEN01000053.1:41521-47900 GCF_002316955.1 Proteiniphilum sp. UBA1028 | reverse complement strand
GGCAATGTAATTGTAAATCCGGACGGGACCCACTCCACGGTTCATGGCAATGTCAACATAGACAGAGTAACGGAAAAGAATGTATACAACTCAGCGTCTTTGATAATTAATCAGATTTCCGAATATGTATATCAACATATTTCATTTCTTGATTATGGGGATCTGGAGAAAATTTCGTGTAATGGAATGATTGTTGCAAAGGACAATGAAGCCGTTATTTTTGATACGCCGACAGACAATGAAACTTCTCGCGAACTGATTGACTGGCTTACACAATCGTTGAAATGCAAAATTATAGCGGTTGTTCCAACGCATTATCATATAGACAACTTGGGAGGCCTGGAGGAATTTCACAGACAGGGCATTATTTCTTACGCCTACAACAAAACGATACAGATAGCGAAAGAAAATGGATCTACGATACCAAAACAGGGGTTTGATAAGTATTTGAACTTAAATATCGGTAACGAGGCGGTGCATATTGAATTTTGTGGAGAAGGCCATACCTGCGATAACATTATTGGTTATTTCCCTTTGGAAGATATTATGTTTGGCGGTTGTTTAATAAAAGAAGCAGGAGCAGGAAAGGGTAATCTCGCGGAAGCGAATGTCGAAGAGTGGTCGGAAACGGTAAGAAAAGTAAAGATGAAATATCCAAAAGTAAAAAAAGTTATAACCGGACACGGGAAATCCGGCGGAATTGAACTTTTGGATTACACAATCGAGCTATTTGAATGAAAGGGAAAAAATACCCCGTCTGGATGGCACGAGACAACAACTACTACGACCCACAGGCTTATTCTCTAGTTCAACATGATTAACTTCCTCTTGATGCCGACGGTATGCAGGCTGTCAGACACCATGGTGAAATTATCGGCCGACATGAAGACGATTTAGGTCACCACAGTGTCTCTCCCTCAGAAATAGATGCCTGCAGGATGGCGGATGGGGAAAGCAGGCCCTTTAACACAAGCAGATTTGGGTAATCAATCTCAAAATTGGAATTCTCACCTTTCACAGCGTGCCGTATACATTGCAAGACATTGCAGAATGCACTTTCCCCATGCATCGGTTTGAACACTCACTCTGAGCAGGGGCGTTTATCGAAGATTTACAATTTTTTCTATAGTTTTATCCATTTATGTTCTTTGTTGCTTTCAACAATTGCATCAATAACTCTCATATTATTAATAGAATCACTAAGGGAAAACTCAATTTCACCATCTTCAATGATGGTTCTTGAAAAATAATCGGCTTGTCGAGTATATTGATTCTCAGGATCAAATGTAACTTCTTCTGCACACCCTTTGGTGTAAATCCAAACATGAGTCATCTTATCGACTGGAGCATTTACAGGTATCTCCACTTCAATTCTACCATTTTCGCCTACAATATTTACCCGTTGATAAGGCATTAATTGCGTGGAACACGTAAATGTTGCTGTTGCACCGGTTGAAAAAACAAGAATCCCCGAGGTCAGCCTGTCTGTTTTCATCACAGGATCCATATCCATTACACCAATCACTTTTTCAGGCTCCGAGTTGAGTATGAATCTCGAAAAGGATATGCAATAACAACCAATATCCATCAATGCTCCACCACCCACTTCTGTCCTGTTTCGAATATTGTTCGGGTCAATGTTGTAATATGAAAAAAACAGATTGACAGCGCTCACTTTTCCAATAGTACCGTTTTCAACAATTGACCTAACCTTATGCCACTGCGAATGAAAACGATACATGAACGCCTCCATTATTTTTAAATGAGGAAATTTATTAGAAGTGTCTAATAAATTTTGAGCGTCGGTTGAATTTAGTCCGATCGGCTTCTCGCATAAAACATGTTTTCCTGCTTCCAATGCTTTAATGGACCACTCCACATGTAAATGATTGGGAAGCGGTATGTATACCGCTTCAATATCCGGATCTTCTAAAAGTTTCTCGTAAGAATCATAAATCCTTTCTATGCCATGTTGAGCTGCAATTGTTGTTGCAAATTCTCTGTTTTCCGAGCCAATTCCCAATACACGGCTGCATTTACTTGCCTGAATAGCCGGTATCACTTTCTCTCTGCCAATTTTTGCAGTGCTTAATACTCCCCAATTAACGATACGTTTCATGTCATGTGATTATTTACAGTTCAGTTATTATTTTATATTTTGGCACCAAAGCTCTCATTATCGACCATCCGATCAGATAAGTAACAGCACAAAGACAAAACACGATAAAATATCCCGATTCAATTCCCTTAAATCCCAACAAACTCAAGCTACTGCTTTCAGCATAATCAAACAATACTCCTGAACCTTTGTTCATGATGAAAGAAGCAATTCCGCCTGCCAATCCACCAATGCCCGTAATTGTTCCAATGGCATGTTTGGGAAACATATCGCCGATTGTAGAGAACAAATTTGCCGACCAGGATTGATGTGCAGCCAATGCCACACCAATGATGATCACCGGAATCCATACTGAAATATAACCCAATGGCTGGGCAAACAATACAATCAGTGGAATAAAAGCAAATATCAACATCGATTTCATTCTTCCTTCGTATGGATTCATTCGTTTCTTATCAACATAGTAAGTTGGCAACCAGCCACCTACCAATGACAACATGCTGATTGCATACATTACAAAGATTTGAGGAGCACTTTGTGTGGAGTCTAATCCATACACTGAACTTAAATAAGCGGGCGTCCAAAACAAGAAAAACCACCAGGCACCATCGGACATGAATTTTCCGGCTGCAAATGCCCAGGTTTGCTTGTGTCGAAAAGCCTGCCTGTATGTCACTTTCCTCTCGAGGGTTGATGCTGCTTTCAGCTCTTCAAATTCTTTTTCATCTTGCTGGATATAGGTCAATTCAGCGGCATTAATCCATTTATTTTCTTCCGGCTTTTTGTATAAGAATACCCAAAATGCCATCCAGATAAATCCGGTTGCACCTATAATGATAAATGCCATCTCCCATCCGTATGCTTTGGCTAAAAACGGTATGGTAAGCGGTGCAATAAGCGGACCGATTGCTGCACCCGAATTAAAAATACTGGTGGCAAATCCACGGTCTTTTTTCGGAAAATATTCAGCAACGGCTTTAATAGAGGCCGGGAAATTACCCGCTTCGCCAATTGCCAGCACAAACCGGGCAATCACGAACAGATACACACTTACAGAAGCTATTAATGTGGTGTTTTTGACAACGGACAATGCCTCAACGGCGCCTCTGAAACTCTCGGGCCAAACTCCGGTAACAATCGCGGCGGTTGCAAGTCCGCAGAAAGCATGTAAACAAGCTCCAAGTGACCAGATTCCAATTGCCCACATAAACCCTTTTTTGGTTCCCATCCAGTCCATAAACCTTCCGGCAAACAACATCCCGACTGCATAAAAAATAGAAAATAATCCTGTTATAGTGCCATAATCATTATTTGTCCAATGAAATTCCGGCGCGATAAAATCTTTCCAGGTCAATGACAGGACCTGACGATCCATATAGTTGATGGTAAGTGCCATAAACAGCATACCTACTACACCCCATCTGTAATTTGTTGATTTTTCTTTTTGCATGAATTATATTTTACTCAAAAACAGTAACTTGCACTTCCACTCCCCTGTTTTCTGCTGAAAGATAGGCTGAATATATTGTCGCAATCACATCCGCAGCAAGTTTGCTGTCACTTTCAATGGGCGTTCCATGAGCGGCTGTTTTATAAAATGCATCCATCTCGTGCTGATACCCATTGAACCAGCCTTCATCGGGCGAAATATTAGACCATCCTTGTTTCGTGCCTGTTTTTTCAACCACATAGATATCGTTGAAATTTTCATCCACAGGATTGTATGTCTGCATGGCATTGTTCGGCGTGATATTGCAAATGGTACGGTGATTGTTTGCATGTACTTCCACATAGTTTTTCACTCCTCCATGCAGCAGCTCGCTTGCCACCACATCGGCCACTGTTCCGTCTTCAAAAACGATGTGTGTGACTGCATAATCTTCCACGTCGGTATAGGTATCGCGCAAATGGCCTTGATTTTCAAAATTTTCCATTCTTGTGATTGCGTGAACCCGGGCTGAAATTGTTTTCGGGCGAATAGGTTTTCCGAAACGCACTTTGCCTTCCACATGCTTAAAATAGATGGTAGCAGCCAACGGATGACTGCCTTTTCCCATCAGCGAACCTCCACCGGCAAGCCTCCATTTTCCATAATCAAGCGAATGAGAGCCCGAATGAGACTGTTGCGCCTGAATCCAAAGGATTTGAGATTTTGTTTTCTCGATGATTTCGCGTTCTTTCTGTACCGCAGGAGCATATATCCAGTTTTCAGCGTACATGATTTTACCCTGGCTGTTCTTCTCGGCATCGAGCATCCGCTTGATACTTTCCAAGGCATTTTCAAGTCCTTTTTGACGAGGAAAGGTATCTCCATTAAATTCTGGAGAGCCATCACCAAAATACCCGGTAAAAGGCTTTTCAATAATGACAAACTTATTTTGCTTCAACACTTCAATTGCAATTGGCTCGTGTGTAACCGGAGGTGTGCAAACGTGAAGAACATCCGAAGCCGCAATTAACTCTTCCAATGTTTTGAATGTTTGCAGTCCTCTTTCATCCGCAAATTTTTGTGCATTTTCTGCATTTCTTGAAAAAACACCCGCAATTTCCACTTTTGTACTGAAGACACGTTGTAAAGCATCGAAATGAAATCGCGCAGCAAAACCCGAACCGATAATCCCGGCTCTTAAAACCTTTTTATCCATAAATAGTTAAAATATAATCCTTTATAAACTTCAACAAGTCAGACAAAATGTTGACAACAAAGACAACAGTTCTGTAAAGCCTCAGATAAGGCTTTTCAAATATCAATCACCACAATTTTACAATGCTGTAGCAATATGGAGCCACAGGGTGATCTTACTTATACTCGTTGGCAATAGCTGTTTCTAATTCTTTTAAAAGTGCAGGAACCATTTTCTCGGGTTCTGTCGGACGCATCGGAAAATCAGGTTGCGGTTGTCCTTTCATCACTTTGTCGCCCAATGTTTCAATAGGCAGATAACCTCTGTAGCCACTGTTATTCACAATTCTCAATAATCGCGGCATATCAATGCGAATGCGACTCAACACACCAAACGGACTCTCTTTTACTTGAAAATTAACCGCATAAGGCATGATTTTTTCAATGTCCACATAAGGGTCATCGGTTATGAAATAGCCTGTATCGACTATCACGCCGAACCAATCGGAGTTGACCATTTTCACTATTTCGATTGTTTCATCCGCTGTTTTTAAAAAGTCCCCGTGATTTTGTACACCCACAAGTACTCCATGCTGTTCACCATACTCCGCACATTCCCTCAAGCTTTCAGACATATATTTTGCTATGTCGTCCCAACGGTTCTCATATCCAGCAGGAATGGGCCCTGCAAATACACGAATGACCGGAGCTCCTAACTTTGAGGCAACTTCAATCCATTCTTTTACGTGTTTCACATCGGCTGCCCGTTTGGCAGGGTCGGGATTTGCAAAGTCATTCCTGACACCGGTTCCACTGATGTCAATTCCTTTCTTGAAAGCATATTTTTTCAAGTTATAGATAAATTCATCACCCGGAACAGCCGGGTAGCCCGGAAAATAGTATCCCGTGAGGTCCACGGCATCAAATCCATTGTCTGCACAATAATCAATCAGCTGAAAAAGGGTCATTCTCCCACTATTCAAGTCTTTAGCAAAAGAGAAAGCGTTCAGACTTGTTTTAACGGCCGACTTTGTTTTTTTCTTTGTCAGATCTTGTTCCGATTTATGAAGTGCCGGATAGTTTTTGGATAAATCCTGAATTTTAATATTTTTCCATGAAACCTGCATTGGCTTTGGGTCTTTTACGGCATGAACCTGCAGTCCGATAAAACCCGATTTAGTCATATCGTCAAATAGTGCGGAAGCCAACACCCCATTCACCCATGTGTAGATGCGATAACCAGTCGCCTCCAAGCGAATGTGGTTCCACTCTCCGGGTTTGAAGGCTTTTCGGGCAGCTTCGTTTTGAGTCAGATCATTCAGCCAGCCACGACGCTTTTCATCATAAATACCCCCTGTCCAACTCCTAGGTTCCGTTCCCGATGGGACAACATCACCATTTGACCGATAGTTAAACGGTTCTTTGGAGTAGAGTTCTTTTTGTATTGGGTCAATTTCTACTTGATAACCATGTACTATTCCATCTTTGTAGTTTTTATCGACATTGCTCCTGAATTGAATTCCGGAATTCAACCCTTCATCCACTTTAAAATCCAACTCTAAAATAAAGTCGCCGTAATGTTTTTTTGTAACTAAAAAGCTGTTTGGTGAGTTAAGAACAGTAGTGCCAACGATGGC
>NZ_DCEN01000053.1:41149-41315 GCF_002316955.1 Proteiniphilum sp. UBA1028 | reverse complement strand
CCACGGAATATTATCTTGAGAATAGCTGAAATTGACACAGCCTAATGCCGTTACAATAGCGAGAAATAAACTTTTTCTGATATTCATGCGAGATATTTTTAATTTTTTATTATTCTCCAAAAGCGGCTTTCTGAGCAGCTTTAACTTTTTTGTAAAAAACAGGCAC
>NZ_DCEN01000053.1:32577-40815 GCF_002316955.1 Proteiniphilum sp. UBA1028 | reverse complement strand
AAATAACCTCTGTATCCGGTTCTTTTAATAATCTCCATGATACGCTCTAAATCAATCGGCACCACACTTGCAGCTCCAAATGCACTCTCTTTCAGCTGAAAATTAACCGCATAAGGCATCACTTTTTCAATATCCACATAGGGATCAGGGGTCAAAAAATAACCGGTGTCGACAATCACACCAAACCATTCGGAGTTTACCATTTGTACAAGTTTGATCGTTTCATCGGCAGTTTTCAAGAAATCCCCGTGATTCTGAACTCCAAGTAAAATACCTTTTTCCTTACCATAATCAGCACATTCTTTTATGCTTTCGGCCATGTATCCGGCCACCTCATCCCATTTATTTTCATAGCCTGATGGAACAGGACCTGCAAAAATACGCACAACGGGCGCTCCCAATTTTGCAGCCACATCTATCCACTCCTTCACGTGTTTGACGTCGGCAGCACGGTTGGCAGGATCAGGATCGGCAAAATTATTCCGAACCCCTGTGCCTGTTATGATAATGCCTGAAGTATGTGCATACTTTTTCAGATTATAAATGAATTCATCACTGGGTAATTCAGGATAATTCGGAAAATAATAGCCGGTCAGATCAACACCGTCAAAACCTTGCACAGCACACCAGTCTATCAGTTCGAAAAGAGACATTTTCTCGCCACTCCTGTTTTTTGAGTAGTTCAATAGTGGTTTTGTGAATGAATAGGCATTCAACGCAATTTTCACATCAGCTTTACCGGGACGTTTGATGATTAAATTATCTTGTCCAAAAGAGTTTGATGCTCCAAACAGGAATACAGTTAAAAATAGTACGCTATAAAATAATTTCACTTTCATACGATTAAAATATTTTTTTTACATCAATATATATGAAACTCGCTTTAATTGCCCATCTCACCGTGAGTCAAGGTTTCCCAAATAATATGGTGATTTGTTCCCGTAGGACGATTGGTGGGGATTACTGCGCCAATTTTTGGTAAATTATTTCCCTTTCGGTTGTGGAAATGATTATAGGCAATCTCCCAGGTTGGATTCAGTGCAAATTCCAAATGTTCAGGCCAGGGCCTATTGTTGGGTTTCAGATATTGCCCTTGAAATTCCATTGCTGCCATGATTCTTTCTCCTTCTTCTCCATACAAGTCAACCCCTTGTATGTAGGCTGTTTCTGCCGCATTCACCATGGAGGCAAATGCCATCCAGGCATGGTGTGTATCGCGGGCTGTTTCTTGCAGAAGTCCATCGACAAATTCAGGGGTATATCCCTTGTTTCCCCATATAGCCATTCCGCATCCCGGTGGCTCAATCGGTGTAGGCCCATCCGATTTCAAATAAATATAGGCTGGCGTTCTTCCCCGCCACATCTTCACACCCAAGTCAAACACTTCCTTATCATCATTGAAAACGCCAATATTGATAAGAGCCTCACTCATAGCTAATTCCTTGTTCCCGTTTTCACAGTTACCATGTATGATAGAAGGTAAGTACTGTGTACGAAGCATGTTTTGAAATCTTGCGATGTCGGATTCTTTCCAGCCATCGTAGGTGTAACGGATAATTTCGGCAGCACGGGGCCAAACGGATCCGCACCAGGCAGCCTGAACAGGGCCATTGGCGTAATTGTGTCCGCCATTGAGGGTGTATGACCATTCGTTCATTATCCTGATGGCGTTCTCGGCATACGTTTTATTACGGGTAATCACCCAAAGCAATGCTTGAGAATAAGCAGCAATCACATCTGACTGTTCATCTTTACAACCGATATCCGGATTGGAATATGGACCACATGAAACAGTATCATACGCTGTAGGCATGTAATCCAGAGCGCCGTAGCGACTATCTTTCAATGCCATAAAAGCAGTTTTCTGGGGTTCAATACCATTATTAACACGGTTTCTTATTTCCTCCAACTGACCGGAATTAATTAAAATTCCGGGATGCACAAACTCTGATGCAGGAGCAGGTTTATCACTAAAAATATAAGTTGTATTGACACTTTTGTCCGCGTAGAATGGATTTAGTTCGCCTTCATAACTTGCATCGTATCTTTTGTTGCTGCTTCCTTTTTTCTTCCCGGACTTTTGATCTGCAGAGTTATTATTTACAGATGTTTTCTTTGAACCGTTTTTTAACGCTACATCAGCACCAACAGTAGTCCCTGCATTTTTTCTGCCGCCACCTTTTTTACCTCCGGCTTTATTGCCTCCTTTTTTGGTTGGGGACACCGTTTCCGAATCATCGTCCTGGCCGGATTTCGCTTCCACAGTTTGAAAGTTTTCGGTCCCTTTCAACGTTTTATCAATTACCCAGATATTTCTGAACTGATAAGCTGTTCCATGATCTTGCAAATAAACGGGTCCGACACCGGCTTCGCCTAATTTAGCCGTTGAGCCTTTTACAGAAACGATTTCAACATCATCATAAATGGTCACGCCGTTATGTACAAGTGTAATGCGGGCATTTTCTATTTTTTTTGTTCCGGTGGCATCGAACCGGGGGGCTCTGAAGTCAATATCAAATGTTTGCCATTGCATTGGTGGAAACGCCATATTGAAGGACGGGTATAAATCCTTCGGATCCGAGACATTTCCGAAACCAATCGGGGTTCCGCCGACTGTCCCATATGCATCTTTTATATTCAATTCATATCTTGACATTAAATATACGCCACCATTTGTAACGTCACCAAGCAATCTAAACTCAAGGTGCATTTTTAAATCGCCAAATTTTTGTTTGGTAATGATTGACCCGCTGTTTGGCACAACTTCAAGTATTCCTCCGGGCAAAATTTTCCAGTTGTCGGCGGGAGCCCCTCCCTCCAACCAGTCTTTTTCGGCTACCTTGGTCCACGCATCCATGTTTTTTCCGTTGAAGAGCACAATGGCATCTTTGGGAGCTTTCGCACCCATAGTTGGAGAAGTGCGCATAATGGGTTTCAAGGCAAAGGACTGATTTCCACTTTTCAGGCTCATATCTTTTTTACTGATTTTTCCACTCCAATTGCGGCCTGATATGGTCAGCTCAAACTCACTTGCTTTCACGCCGGCCAATTCGGCTATCGGTTTGCCGCGCGTTGTCAGGTCATCGACGATGTTGATTTTATATGCATTATTTTTGTCTTTGTATACTTGGGCAAAATAATTTCCACTCGTGGATTTCCAATCGCCACAGAATGCATCCAATCTATCAACGCCTTGCGAAAAAGCGAAAGATGAGATGAAAAGCAGTACAATTAAATTCAAATATTTCTTCATTTAATGGTCTTTTTTACTGATTAAAACCTGGATTTTGAGGCATTACAGAATTCAGATTGGCATCGATTACTGTTTGGGGAATGGCAAATAATGTGTCACGAAGCGTCATATTCTTATCTATCTTGTTAAATTCCTGTACCCTTCTGAAGAAGAATTTCTCCCCTCCCATTCTTAAAAGCGTATATCTGCGCTGTTCCTCCAGAAGCAGTTCCCGTGAACGTTCATCCAAAATATAATCCAGGAAGGAAGTCAGGTCTGTACCTAAATCGGATATAGTAACTAATTTTGCATTTGCGCGATCACGAAGCAAATTAATATCATTGGCTGCTCCTTGCAGATTGTTCAGTCGTCCTTTTGCTTCCGCACGTAGTAAAACAGTTTCTGCGAGACGCATAAAAACCTGATCTGAATGTGATTCGGTGGTGGTTGGAAAACCCGGGTCACAATATGCAAATTTCAAGCTGTAAGGCCAGTTGTTATCATTCGATGTATTGTCAGACAATAAATTAAAATTATACGCTCCACTTTGAAATTTGTCTCCAGGGTTTGTTACCTTTTTTTTGGAAGTAGGTGTAGCCAGCCAAACTGTATCGCCAGCTTTCCAAAGTTGTTTTGTGGCAGGATTTTGGATTCCGGCAAAATCATCCAATGCTCCTACTGTAAAATATTTTCGAATGGCATATTCCGATCCTCTTTGATCCAATCTTTTATTTAAACTGTCGCTTGATGAATAATACAGTAACAAGCCTTTTTTGGTCAATGTCTGTCTGCTCCAGCCTCTTCCACCTCTTTCATCGGTGTACGTGAGAAATCCCTTTTTACCACAATACTGAACCTGATCATACCTGTTTGTGGTTTCATGACGCATCAGATTATCACTTCCTCCCACTACATTTTGTTCGTACTGCAGCACCCACAACGCTTCGGTATTTCCATCCGAAATATTGGTTTTTGACGGATGAAACATATCCATAAAGGCAGCACCCGGTTTGTCAGAATTAGCTCCATACCGTGAAGTTATCAACTTATATGGACCCTTATTAATGCATTCATTAGTCCAGTATAATGCGGAGTCTGGCTTTCCGACAGCCAGGTAGGTTTCTGCCAAATAAGTTTGAACTGCACCGCGTGAGATATGTCCGGCCTTTTCGGGAATCCAGGGTAGATTTTCTGATGCATACTTTAAATCATTGATCATCAACTTCCGAATAACCGACACTTTCTCGCGAACGAGATCTGTTTGAATATTTTCGCCCGACACTTCTTCTGTCATTAACGGTACATCGCCCCATAAATAGGTTAGATGACGGTAAGCCCATGCGCGGATAGCCCGTGCCTCTGCTACAATTTTTTCTTTGTTGTTTTCGCCTACTCCCCAATCCACATCCGGATTTTCTGCACGCGAAATAATTTGGTTGGAAGCACTGACCGCCTTATAAAGCCATAAGAATATTTTGTCCAGGTTGGGATCGGTTGAGGTGCTTTTAGTCCAGTCACCCAAAAGCGTAGTCAATCCTCCCGAAGTTCCGGTAGCTACATTATCCGTTCCTGCTAAATAAATTTGAGAACAAAGGTCAATTTTTCCAAAACCTCCGGTATAATTTATTCCGCTTCTTTCTTGCTGAACCAATGAATAAAGTCCATTAATTCCTGCATTAAAACCGTCTACGTTGGTGTAAAGCACATCCGCAGTAATAAAATGTGGAGGTTTTTCTACCAGCATATCATCTGAGCAACTACCCAAAAAGCCAATTAACAGGAAAATTGCTAACACTGTTGTTATTTTTATCTTTTTCATACGATTATTTCATTTATTACATTATGGTGTATGGAACTCACGATAATCATCATCTTGGGTGTAATGATGTTCATGTTCGTTTCATTTTATATTCTGTTTAAGTAGTTTTTTTAGAATGATAAATTCAAACCAAGAATGTATTCCCGTTGCAATGGAATAGCTCTTTGATTGTCAAGTTCCGGATCCAGTGCCCCCCACTTGGTAAAAGTAAATAAATTCTTACCGGTAAAGTACACTTTAGCATTCTCCAGTCTAATAACATTCAAGGCTTTACGTGGAATTGAATAAGCCAACGTCACCTCTTTTACCCTTACAAAGTCAGCATTTTCATAGACACTCGGATAATTTCCTTTGCCAAGGTATTTATTTGCCTGACTTGCATTAGACCAGTAGTCATTGGTCGGATTGTCGACTGTCCAATAATTCTGCTTAATCAAATAAGTCCTGTCTTTATAAGGATTGGCTTTTAATACTCCTGTTTTTCCATACATGAAAAATGACAAGCTAAAATCATTGTATTTGAAGTTATTTGTCAGTCCCCATGTGAAACTTGGCTCAGGGGAACCTATCAGCTGACGGTCGGCCGGTCCGTAAACACCATCCTTATTAAAGTCATCATAGCGTGCATAGCCCGGTTTCGCTCCGTACTGTTCCGCCAGGATTTCATCTGACTGTTGCCATACACCAATGAACTTATAGTCGTAATTTACCATTATCGGTTGCCCAATAAACCAGTTATTGGCGACATCATCTTTACCGTCTCCGTACAAATCCACTATTTTGGTGTGAATAGTGCTCATATTCAGATTTGTAGACCATGAAAAGTCTCTTGTTTGAATTAAATTGGCGTTCACCATAAATTCAACCCCTTCGTTGTTGGTTTTTCCGATGTTTTGAAAAATGTAATTCACGCCATGAACCGCAGAAATTGAACGTTTCAGGAGTAAGTCTTCCGTATTGTTGTTATAGACGTTTATTTCTCCTGTTATCCTTGAATTGAATAATCCAAAATCCAATCCGACATTAAATGCATACGTTGTTTCCCACCCCAACGTGGCTGTTCCAAGAGTGATCGGGATGTATCCCGGTTGAGGTACTCCCGAGCTATTATAGTCTCCGGCACCTAACTGAGACAGGGTTTGGTAAGGAACAATGGCCTGATTCCCGTTTTTCCCGTAAGATAAACGTAATTTCAGCGTGTTCACACTTTCTTTTGCATTCGAGAAAAATGATTCGTTTGCGATATTCCAGCCTATGGCAGCAGACGGAAAAACTCCATACTTCCTCTTCTCTCCGAATCCCGAATAACCATCGCGTCTCACTGTACCTGTAAACAAATAACGACTGTCATAACTATAGTTTAGGCGAAGCATTTGGGATATCAAATCGGTCTTACTATACTCATAATCCGGAGTGTACTTACTCGCCTGCGGGGCACCATACCAGGAGAGAAAATCATTTGAAAAACCGCTTGCGCTGATAATTGTGTTCTTGTTCTCTTTTTCTTCAAGACTGTATAATCCTGTCAGGAACAAGCTATGTCTTGCAAAATCACGTTTGTAGGAAAAAATATTTTCTAAAATATAGGAGTGGTCGGCTCCATTGTTTGTTCTGCTTTCTCCTTTTATATCATCGGCCAAATTGGTATTAAGACCGTGATACCAGTTCTTTTCAGTAGATGAATATTGTACACCCGTATTCAGCTGGTATGAGAATCCCTTTATAAAAGGAAGTTCAATATTAATATAATT
Organism: Proteiniphilum sp. UBA1028; assembly: GCF_002316955.1. Lineage (NCBI taxonomy): Bacteria > Pseudomonadati > Bacteroidota > Bacteroidia > Bacteroidales > Dysgonomonadaceae > Proteiniphilum > Proteiniphilum sp. UBA1028. Next base: position 34,013 of record NZ_DCEN01000053.1, on the reverse strand, counting down.
ATTGGCAGAGATGGCATATCTTCTGTTCAAATCATCGTATAATAAAGGTTCAAGCGGATTCAGTTTTCTTGGTTCGTCGGCTATCGGGTAAATGTTTATTGAACCATCCGGATTGAATGGAACCGCCAGGGGTGATTTATTGAAAACATCGATAAAGGAAGGAGTAGCTCCGCTATTATCGGTATAAGAAAGCATTACATTTGTACCCAACGTCAGCCAGTTGTTCATATCAGACTTCAGGTTAATTCTGGAAGTACCGCGCTGATATTTATCATTTAAGACAATACCGGTAGTCCCTAAATAGGAAAAACTTGTATTGTAAGTGATGCGGTCGTTTCCTCCGGACACCGAAAGGTTATGGCGTGTACTGTTTCCATTTTGAATGATGAGATCTCTCCAGGTCCACGACTTATAACTTCCGGAGTCGTAAACTTCTTGCTCTGAATCTGTCAAAGGAAGATTTTCTTCGTCTGAAACATCTGCGCCTTGCTTGAAATCCAGATATTCATCGCCATTCATTAAGTGTGGAAAATTTGCTACCGATTGAATGGAATAAAAAGCATCATAACGAATGGTAGGTTTCCCTTTCACACCCTTTACGGTTTGAATCAGGATTACTCCATTTGAAGCTCTTGAACCGTAAATAGCACTTGACGATGCATCCTTCAAGACTTCAATGGATTCAATGTCCTTCGGATTGATATCCGACAAGCTTCCATAAAAAGTAACTCCATCGAGTACAATCAGGGGGTCGTTGCTCGCGCTGATTGAGTTCCTGCCACGGATAAGCAGTACAGCGCCACTTTCCGGATTTGCTCCTGCTTGAGTAGGTGTGATGTTCAGACCTGCAACAGCGCCTTGAAGATATTGAATAGCATCCGTTGCCACTCCATTGTTTATCCTGTCTTTCGAGACAGAGGCCACAGCACCCGTAATGTCACTTTTTTTCTGTGTGCCATAACCTACCACCACCACCTCATCCAATCCAATAAGCTGAGGATCAAGAGAAACATTCAACACCGTTTCGCCTTTCCATAATTTTTCCGTTGTTGTATAGCCAACATAGGAAAAAAGTAAAAATTCGTTGTCAGTTGACGGTAGCGACAACCTGTAGTTACCATCTACATCCGTAACAACTCCCTGGGTAGTACCTTTTACAACCACTGTAACACCAATTAAGGGTTCACCTGTAGTTGCATCAGTTACGGTTCCGGAAACGATTACTGTATCGGCAGCTTTCGAAGGTATCAGGAAAATAGTGAGAATAAAAAACACGAAAAGTGCTTTTTTACACAACAGCCCACTTAAATAGGCAAGAGAATGTTTTTCGAAGCATTTAATAATTTTCATATTATTTGAGATTATATAAATAAATTATCACGACATCAAGCACTAAAGACAGTAATATCCAACACGATACACATACAGCAGGAATA
>NZ_DCEN01000053.1:0-32369 GCF_002316955.1 Proteiniphilum sp. UBA1028 | reverse complement strand
ATCGAACAGCTTTCCGGATGATATGGTATCTCTTTTTTTACTCTTTTGCACAAATATTCCATCACACCTTCATGGAATAATTAAAAAACATTGTTTATAAATATCAAATTCAGTCCGTTAATACATGAATTCAAAACCACCGGGAATAGATATACATATTAACACCCTATATATCAGGAACGTGTTGCTACACAATATTAGGACCGTGTTGCAACACAAAGATATGTGTTTTTTAAAGATAAGCTCCTGTTTTATGGTTAAATTTATATTATTATTTCTTAATGATTCACACTTTATCTATAAAACAATAAATAAAAAACACCTATCAAGCAATGATACAGGTTATTATACAATTTTACCAATAAAATCCATACCGTGTTGCTACACATTTAAAAATTTATATCTTTGTAATTAGAAATTTATTAATTTTCACGTCAATAAATATTGTATATGTCGAAAAGAATAACAATAAAAGATATTGCAAAGCTTGCAGGTGTATCAGTAGGCACGGTAGATCGCGTGCTTTATAACAGGGGGAGCGTATCGGAAGCAAGTCGGATTGCTATTGAAAAGGCCATTGAAAAGATGGAATATAAGCCGAATATTCACGTATCGGCACTCGCTTTAAGAAAAACATACAAACTTTGTATTACCATTCCTCAATTTACGGAGGGCGAATACTGGGACGCCCTGGAGAGTGGAATAAAAAGGGCAATAGAAAAATATGAAGGGGTTGATATTAGTGTGAAATTTTTCTATTACAATCAATTTGACATATATGACTGTAGAAAAACCTTTGACGAAGTAAGCAAATATGATGCGGATGCGGTTATCATAGGTCCGACTTTCAGAGACGAAACAATTTATCTTATTAGCCAACTCGAATACTTGAAGATTCCATATGTTTTTGTAGATTCAGTGGTTGAGAACACATCTCCACTCGCGTTTTTCGTGGCAGATCCATATACTTGCGGTTATATAATGTCAAAATTAATAACAGGACTAACACCATCTAATTCTGAATTAGTCTTATTCCAGGCTGAGAGAATTGGTGATGAAAGTGCTAACACAACAATTCTTAGAAAACGAGGTTTTTTAGCATATCTAAAAGACAAAAAACTCACAAACAAACTGCACAGTGTAATGTATTCCGCACTGGATTTAAGCAGGAATGACGATCTTATTGGAGATTATTTTGAAAAGAACCCAAACATTCATGGTGCAATTGTCCTGAATTCAAGAGGGCATGTGATTGCTGATTATTTTGAAAAAAAGAATATAAATAACATCAAATTAGTCTGCATCGATATGACGGAAAAGAATATTCACGCAATTAAATCAGGTTACATTGATTACTTAATCTGTCAAAGGCCAGATGCCCAGGGATACTTGGCAACAAAGTCAATTATTGAATATCTGGTTTACCGTCTACCCTTGAAAGTAGAAAATTATTTGCCTCTTGACATTTTGGTCAACGAAACGGTTTGTTTGTATGAGGAGTTTAACAATATTGATTATTTATGATGAAGGCTAGTAGTGGAAGATATCACTTTTTGACTTCATCACTTTAGCCTTACATGAAACCGAATACAGATGAGGGTGAATCACAATGTGATTTCACCCTCATCTGTCGTAAAATCGACTCCTTAACAGCAAATTAATTCATTCGGTTGATTTCCTTATCACCGGCGCCATTGCCTTTGTACCGGTTCTTAGCCGTGTTGAACTGATAACGCACCGTGAATTCCAGCTCGCGTGTATCCCACTTTGAGAACTGGTAAATATCGAGCCGGTCGTTATAGGCGAAGATGCCCATCTTCTGACCGTGGAAGAGGTCGTGTCCCTTGAGTGTAAGCGAAAGACGGTCTTGGAAAAGGAATTTGGTGATGCCTGCATTAACCACGTACTGGTTTTCCGTTGTACGAAAATTTTGGTGAAATCCCTTACCCTGGAAGCGCCCATCAACAGTAATCAGAAAACCCTTCGGTAGCGAGAATGAGTTATTGAGTGAGGCAACAAGTACGGGGCGGTTCATCCGTACATGCTCTCCTCGTATCTCCATATCGAGCCATTGGGAGTTGAGTCCGATGCTGGCCTGGGGACTCCATATTCCTACCTTGGGAGAGGCTGTCAGAAAAGCGGACAAGCTGGGCATATTATCCAGGTTGATCAGCGAGAGCAGGGTGACTGCCGGATTCTCTTCCAGTTGTTCAGCCCATTGAATGATGATGTCTTTCTCTTGTTTATAGGAGACCGCCAGTTGCAGGAAGCGCCAGGAGCCCATCAGCGAGACATCGTGCAAGGTTGAAGGTTTCAGGAAGGGGTTTCCCGTCTGCATGGTGAAACGATTGGCGTAGAAGATGTTGCTTCCCAGCTGCCAGTAGGCAGGACGAATAGTCTTGACGGAATAACTCATCTGCAATTGCACGTTGCCAAAGCTGTTGCTGTAGGTGAATGCCGGGAACCATTGGGCGTAGTGTCTGCTCTGTTCGGCATTTCTTTCGCCATCTGTAAAATAACCCCACTTCACATTTTCGTGACGCAGGCCTGCCGTGAACTGGCCCAATGAAGTGGAGTGGCTGTACTCGGTAAAGAAAGCCAGGTTCTGGTCATGAATGGCCGTGTTGGAAGAAGGAATCACCGGGTTGCTGGTTTGGTAGTCGTCTTCACGCCGCGTCTGGGTAAACTCGTTGCCAACCGTAAGGGTACCGCCCAATAGCGGATATGTGAGAATGGCGCGGCTTGCAATCAGTCGGTTGTGAATCTGGTTGGCAGAGTGGATCAGGCGATCGTCAAACTCCTCGCTGGTCTCGGTGATATTGGAGATGGAGGTCTGGCTGCTGCGGTAGAGGTCACCGTTAAAATCGACTGTCAGCTTGCCGAAGGTGCCATTGTAGTATCCATTGATCCGGTGGCGGGGGCGCTGCTCCTGCTGCTGGTTGTCGCGACTCACCCAGCGGTCGTAGAAAAAGCCGTTGGCAAAGACATCGCTGGTAGTATTGGCCGTTGCTCCGTTATTTCCAGGGAAGGTGGTCAGGGTATACTTCACCCCTGCCTGATGTTTGGGAGAAAATTCATAATTGATGCCGCCCACGGCGGTGAAGGGGTTGGAGAGGCCATCTACCCTGAGCTGATTTTGCTGTGTCCAGAGGGTGTCTACGTAGGTACTCTGCCGAATGACGCTTTCCTGCAGGTAGGCATATCGTTCGTACTTGACGGTACCAAAGAGGTCCCAGCCGTTGTTCCGATAGTTGATGTTGAGTTGCTGCCGCAGGTCGGTATTCTCCGTCTGCAGATAGGTGGATCGGAGGTCGAACCCGAAGCCATCACCCACTTTACGTACGGTATAGATACGGATAATTGCTTTCACGGAGGCGTCGTAGCGCGCTCCGGGATTGTAAACAATCTCCACCTCCCGGATATCGGCAGAGCTGATCCGGTCGAGCTCCGACTCGTCGCGCATCTCCCGGTTGTTGATGTAGATCTTGGCGGCTCCTTTGCCGAATATCTCAAAGGCGCCGTCATCACCCGTCACCGCCGGGAGCCTTTTCAGTACATCGTTGGCGGTACCCGCCTTACTCAGCACCGTGTTCTCCACCGAGGCCACCAAGGCATCGCTCCGTACCCGTATCCGGGGTAGATCGCCGTTGACCACCAGCTCACCCAACTCGGTGGTTTCAGGTGACAAGGCGATAAGTTGATCTTTTGATGCCTCCACCATCCGGGTTTCGTACCCGACAAAGGATACTTTGAGAAAGGCGTCACTGCTGTAGTTAGCATTGAGGGTAAACTGACCCTCCTGGTTGGTAATGGTTCCGGCAATCAGCGCGGAGTCGGGTACGGTATAAAGTGCCACATTGGCAAATTCTATGGGATTGCTGTCAGTATCCTGTACCGTACCGTGTATCTGTGCATGAATGGGCAAAAGAATGCCGCCCAAAAGAAAGAATAGAACTATTTTCTGTATCATAACTGTTTTTTGTTTGAATGGAAAACCGTTGAGTTGCCGTGAAAGGAATTGATTGCGCGCGGTGAAATTCCTGCATCGGGTGTTATCACTTTTTCTGGTGATATGACACACGCTCTATTCTTTCGGTTACAAAAAAAATCCGCTCCCCTGCCCGTCTTGTTAAAACGGGGTTGGGGAGCGGAATGGTAATGATATAAATCGTACCCGACGGTTACTCGTCCATCAGCACATGCATGATGTCGCAGGCCGATTTGGTGACGGAGGTTCCGGGGCCAAAGATGGCTGCTACGCCGGCACGGTAGAGAAAATCGTAGTCCTGCGCGGGAATCACACCCCCGGCAATCACAACGATGTCGGGGCGGCCCAGACGCTTCAGCTCTTCGATTACCTGCGGCACCAGTGTCTTGTGTCCGGCAGCCAGCGAAGAGACCCCCAGCACATGTACATCGTTCTCCACAGCCTGACGGGCAGCCTCAGCCGGTGTCTGGAACAGAGGTCCCATGTCCACGTCGAAACCACAGTCGGCATAGCCCGTAGCTACCACCTTGGCACCTCGGTCGTGCCCGTCCTGGCCCATCTTGGCGACCATGATCCTGGGCCTGCGCCCTTCTTTCCGGGCAAACTTATCGGTAAGTGCACGCGCTTCCTCGAGCGTTGCATCTGCTTTTGATTCTGATGAATACACGCCTGAAATTGTTCTGATGATTGCATTATAACGTCCCACTACCTTCTCGCAGGCATCGGAGATTTCACCCAATGTTGCACGCACCCGTGCTGCTTCTACCGACAAGGCAAGGAGGTTGCCTTCTTTGGTTTCCACACAGTGGGTGATGGCATCCAGCGCTTTTTGTACCGCTTCGTTATCGCGGGTCGCTCTCAGCTGATTCAACCGCTCTACCTGCTGCTTACGCACTTCGGTATTGTCGATATCCAGAATATCGATGGGGTCTTCCTGTTCCAGTCTGTAGCGGTTTACGCCGATGATTGCCTGTACGCCGGAATCGATACGGGCCTGTGTACGTGCGGCAGCCTCCTCAATACGCATCTTGGGAATGCCTGTTTCGATCGCTTTGGCCATACCGCCCAGCTTTTCGATCTCTTCAATGAGGGTCCATGCCTTATCTACCAGCTCCTGGGTGAGTGATTCCACGTAATAGGAACCGGCCCACGGATCTACCTGCCTTGTAATCTGCGTCTCTTCCTGGATGTATATCTGGGTATTTCGGGCGATGCGAGCCGAGAAATCGGTCGGCAACGCAATGGCCTCATCCAGCGCGTTGGTATGGAGCGACTGGGTGTGTCCCAGGGCAGCAGCCATCGCCTCTAAGCAGGTGCGTCCTACGTTGTTGAAGGGATCCTGTTCGGTGAGCGACCATCCTGATGTCTGTGAGTGCGTGCGCAAAGCCATCGACTTGGGATTTTCAGCACCGAAGCTCTTCACGATCTTCGCCCACAGCAGACGTCCTGCCCGTAACTTGGCAATCTCCATGAAATGGTTCATCCCGATACCCCAGAAGAACGACAATCGCGGGGCAAACTTATCCACCGGAATGCCTGCATCCATGCCAGCACGAAGGTACTCGATTCCGTCGGCCAGCGTATATGCCAGCTCAATATCGGCGGTGGCACCGGCCTCCTGCATATGGTACCCCGAGATGGAGATCGAGTTGAACTTGGGCATCTTCTGTGAGGTAAACTCAAAGATGTCGGCAATAATTTTCATGGAGAATTCGGGCGGATAGATGTAGGTGTTGCGCACCATGAACTCCTTCAGGATATCGTTCTGGATGGTTCCTGCCATCTCTTCCAGCTTGGCTCCCTGCTCCTGTGCAGCCACGATGTAAAATGCCAGGATGGGCAGTACGGCGCCGTTCATGGTCATGGAGACCGACATTTTGTTCAGAGGGATACCGTCAAACAGGATCTTCATGTCTTCCACAGAGCAGATGGAGACTCCCGCTTTACCCACGTCGCCCACCACTCGCTCATTATCGGCATCGTAACCGCGATGTGTGGGAAGGTCGAAAGCCACGGAAAGTCCTTTTTGTCCCGATGCCAGGTTACGGCGGTAGAAAGCGTTGGACTCTTCAGCCGTGGAGAAGCCGGCATACTGACGGATGGTCCAGGGACGCATCACATACATGGTAGAATAAGGCCCGCGCAGGTAAGGAGCTATTCCGGCAGCATAGTTCAAATGCTCCATGCCCTCGAGGTCCTCTTTGGTATACACGGGTTTCACCGGTATCTGTTCCGGTGTGAGCCAATCGGCTTTGATTTCATTCTTTTCAGCCCACTCGTTTGCGTCGACGGCCGAAAAACCATCCGATTGAATGTCTATTTCCTTAAAATTAGGTTTCATATTATTTGGACTTGTTTTTTATTTTTTATTTCCGATTACAAATTTCTGAGTTCTTATTTCCACATCGTTAATATTGCTTATTAATTCACGTTCTGTATGTTGATTTTGTAACATATTCAATATTAAATGTAGGGAGCAATAAAATTGGCTACTGCCAGCAAGAGACTGAATATCAAGACCAGTTTGGCTGTTTGACCATCAAGAAAACAGATAATCCCCAAATCATTCATCGTGGCCCTTTTTATGGATTTGATGTTTCGGATCGCGAGCGGGAAACTAAACAGCACCAGAAACGCCAGTGGGCTAAGCAGCTTTCCCATAACCGCGAAGGCGATCACCAGATAGGAGACCAGCAACAAGGTTTGGTAAGCAACCTGAGAACCTTCGAGGCCCAGAATCATTGCCCGGGTACGAATACCGGCAGCCTTATCCTGCAGCATATCGCGGGTATTGTTGGCGTGAAGGATAGCCACAACAAGCAATCCGGTGGGAACGACCACCAGCAGGGTCTTCCATATAAGCTGGCCGGTCATCACATACACCATTCCCATGGCAATGGAAAGCCCATAACAAACGAAGATGAGGAGATCACCCAACCCCGCGTACTTGAACTTATAGTACAGTGTGGAGCTGATGATGCCAATGCCACCAATGATCAGAAGGGGCCAGCCGCTCTTCAAAAAGAGCCACACCCCCACCCCAATACCCGCGAAGAGCATTGTATAGCCGTAATAAAGAACCGTCCCGGGCTTGAACAGGCCTTCTACAATCAGGCGCCGGGGACCGGTTTTCTCTTTTACATCTACCCCACTCACAAAATCGTGGTATTCGCCAATCAGGTTGCCGGCAAGATGGAACAGGACAACACCCAAAAGAGCCACAATGCCATTGGCCCGGTTCACTTCGCCAATTGCACCTGTCTTATTGAGATAAAACACATAAGAAAGGGCGACCAGCGCCGGAGATACCGAGGCGGGAAGAGCCCACGGGTGGGCCACCAGAATCCAGTTTTTTAATTTTCCTTCTCCGTCCATTCTGCGGCTTTCTGTTTGTCTGTTGTCTGCACTCAGCTTTCTGCTTGTCAGTTGGTGATGGATTATTCTGAATCTTGCATCTCGATTCTTGATTCTTGGTTTTAGAATCTTAAATCACAACAGTTTCTCGTTGAACATTTGCAATGTTTCCAGCACGTTGCTACGAACGTGGATAAAATACTCAATACCTGCTGCTTTCAACTCGTCCATGCATGCAGGGGCGCCGGCTACCACAAACAATTCCTTGCCGTCCTTGAGCAGGTTGAACGCTTCGGGGGCATACGTGACATATTCGTCGTCGCTGGAACAAAGCACCACCACATCAGCTCCTTGTTCACGGGCTGCCTGTACGCCTTCTTCCACGGTGTTGAAACCGAGATTGTCAATCAGGTCATAACCGGCCGAGGCGAAGAAGTTGCTCGAAAACTGTGAGCGAGCCAGACGCATGGCCAGGTTACCGATGGTGAGCATAAACACTTTGGGTGTTTTTTCACTTTGTTCGGTCGCCAGGCGTAATGCATTGAATGCATCGGCAAGACGCTTTGTATTGAGCTTCTTAAGGGGTGTGGGGGCATCATTTGCACCGCAGCCACAGCCGTGCGATTCTTTGTCTTCCATTTTCCCGGCAACAGTCTCCCGAAAATTGGGGTACTGGTTGGTGCCAAGCAATATCTCTTTGCGGTTGGCCGCAGCCTGGGAACGGGCGTCCGCAGAAGCATTGATTGCGTCTTGCACGGTGCCGGCCTTCAGGGCAGCATAAAATCCTGTTTCTTCCGTTTTAAGGAAGAGCCTCCATGCCTGCTGAGCCAACGAATCGGTAAGGGTCTCTATGTAATAAGAACCTGCAGAAGGATCGGTTATCTTATCGAAGTGAGCTTCCTCCTTCAGTAGCAGTTGCTGATTCACGGCAATGCGTTCTGCAAAAGCAGTAGGTGTTTCAAACGTCTCGTCGAAGGGGCGCACTGTCAGTGAATCTACAGCACCGATGGTGGCCGACATGGCTTCGGTTTGTGTGCGCAACAGGTTCACATAGGGGTCGTAAAGCGACTGGTTGAATTGGGATGTCGTTGCGTGTATGTTCATCTTCGCTGCACAACGGCAGGTACCATCCACGGCTTTGTTGTCGCAATCGTGCGCACAGGGAGGCTTGTGGGCGTTCACGATCTCGGCCCACAACCAGCGGGCAGCTCTGAATTTGGCAATCTCCATGAAGTAGTTGGAGCCCACACCAAATTCGAACTTTATTTTTTTGGCAGCTGTAGAGGGATCAATACCGTTCTCTATCAGCTCCGACAATACCTGATTGCCGTATGATAAGCTGTAGCCCAGCTCCTGGTAACTATATGCGCCAGCATCGTTCATTCTGTTGCCGGTCACGGAGATGGCGCGGTAGCGTGGAAGAGGTGCGGTAATCTGTACAAGCTCCACTGCTTTTTCCACCCAATTGGGTTCGTCCATTCCTTTTTTCAGAATCTTTCTGAAGGGGTCAAACTCAATGGAGCCAAAACACTCCATAACATTCAGGTTCTGCGCCTTGACATAATCGACCACCAACCGGGCCATTTCAGCAGTACGCGAAATGCATGTACGGAAGTTCAACTCCACCTTGTCGGGTGCTATACCCCGAAGTAGAATCTCCATATTTTCTGCCGAAAGTGCATTCTTCGGCAAACGGAAACCAAAAGAGGTAACTCCGCGTTCCAAAAGTGCCAACGCTTTTTTGTTGGCTTCGGCAAAATCCTGCACATCGATCTCCTGACGCACATACCACACATTGTCCTTTTTGGTGCCACGAACATAGGGAAATTGCCCCGGTAGGTTCTCCAAGGCGGGGAAACCTTCTACGTCTTCTGCACGATAGAAAGGATTTACTTGAAACCCTTCGTTGGTTCTCCACACCAGTCTTTTTTGAAAATCAGCCCCTTTCAGGTCTTTGGTCACTACTTCCATCCACTCTTCGGTGGTGACGGGAGGAAAATCAGTGAAAAGTTTTTCTCTCTGTTTACTCATATTGACTTCAATTATTATTTTGATGTTTTATCTTATGCTTTACATGTTCCAAGAACTACCTGGCTGCTGCAGAAAGAACAGACAAAAATAGGATAATTTATGCGCTTTAAAAAGCATTATCCGGCTTATTTGTTCTTACTCAGCAATAAAAAGCCTAGGGTGCCTCTTTCAAATCGACAAGCAGTTCCCTGATTTTTTCGGTCACAGCCAGTACGTAACGGGCACCCTTCTCGGCTGTCGATTTTTTCGGGTTGCCAATACCGGTATCCGATGAAATTTCGTCCCAGTGACGGGGCATCCACCCTATTTTCTTATCTATTGCAGCTATTTTCGAGGGGGACACACTACCATCTCCGGCCTGCTCCATTGCGACAAGACCCGGATGGTAGTGAAGCATCACGGAAGTTTCCTGTTCGCCGGCATGCTCATCGGGTTTCTCCTCAAAATACTCACCGGTAGGAACGATGCCGTACCAGTCGGCCACCACCACCCTGAAATCGGGAAATGTCATCCCCAGGTCCCTGATATATGGCTTGAAGCTGTTTCCACCATGTCCGTTGATGATGACCAGTTTCCGGAATCCTTGTCCGTGAAGGGAGGTCACAATATCGGCGAGAATCGCTTTCTGTGTTTCACTACGGGTATGAACACAAAAAGGCTTGTTCCACTGTCCCCCGTTTTGGGATCCAAACCAGACGGGAGGCAACACCATACAGGTTACACCCTGCTCGTAGGCCTTGTCGGCACTGTCGCAGGCAATCTCGTAGGTGAGGATGCAGTCCGTCAGGTATGGGAGATGGTAGTTGTGAGGCTCAATTGCTCCCCAGGGGAGGATGGCCAGGTCGTATTTATGCTCTTTTACTTCTCCGTAGTTGACAAGCGGCGCACGAAGGAAACTATTTTTTGACATACACTTGTTTTGGGTAAAAAAATCACATTGATATCAACCCGTTACGGATACAATAGAAGGTAAGTCCCGAGACAGTTTTGATACCTGTTTTGGCAATAATATTTTTACGGTGCGTAAGGACCGTATTGTGGCTGATATTCAGTTCGTCGGCAATCTCTTTGTTGAGATAACCTCTCACAATGAGTTTCAGTATTTCCGTTTCACGATTGGTCAGCTGGCGGTCGGGGTCTTCCTTTTGGGAATCGTGTTCGTTGGAAATCGTGTCTTGCAGCTGCTTTATTCCCGACAAGTCCAGCTCACTCAGCTTAGGCCGGAGAACCCTGTCACGCAACCTGTTATGAGCCGCAAGGTCTTTTTCAAAAGAGTGCAGGGAATAGATTACGGCATAACTCAGGTTCTGGTTGTGCTCCACCGAGAGGTGCTTGATGAGAATACTTTTCAGGTCGTGCAACAAATCGTCCGGGAAATCATCGGTATACTCGGTATGTTTTTGCAGGTGATCGGTCATCCTCTCCTTGAACTTCAAAAACAACATGCGTAGCATCCCCAGTTCTTTGTTATCGGCGCCACTTGTGGCAATCAGCGCATTGAGGTGAACCTCAATATTGGGCACCAGATCGTGGATATAATTTTCCACCGTATGGCGAAAGTAGTCGGCAATTGATTCGGCATCAAACAATGGAAGCGATGCATCGGGACTATAAGATTCATCGAGGTAGACATTGAGTACCGTCAGAATGAAATCGGGATTCAGTTGAAATTCCTCGCATAGATCCCCCACAGTTTTATCGCTCACACCAATCCGTAGGCCAAAACGGTTCAGTACGGGAATTAATTCATTATGCTCAGCGAGCACATCGGCCATCACACTATGAGGATTCAGCAAGGGCACTTATTCAGTTTTTTGGGGTTGATTTGATTTTTGCCGCAAAATGGCGGTCACGCTGGCGTTCTTTGTAAAAATGCTTCACGGCGTCTATCGGATGGAGGAACAACATGGGGGGGCCTGCAGTACGCATCACCTCTTTTATCTTCTGACGCATATCGCTTTTATAACAATGAATGGGACACGAGGCGCAGGTGGGTTTCTCTTCTCCGTACGGACAACGTTCCAGTCGCTGGGACGCATACGTCAGCAACGCGTTACATTCATCACACAGCTGTTTTCCGGAACCATGCATGGATCGACAATAAATGGAGATCATCCTGGCGACGACTTTTTTTTCTCCAGCGTTCATTCGCTCTACTTTTATTGAGTCGTAAAAGTAGCGATTTTCTTTCTCCTTGCCAAATATAATACCCTGTTCTTCGGAGGCATCGCCCTTATTTTTTGTGCCGATCTTCCTGCAGGCAGACGTTTTGCATCTGGCGAAGAATATGAGACTGTCTTCTTTTCATGTAGGATGATGGATTTTTGGAACTGTAGATCATGGGATTGGGCAACGTGGCTGCAATCAGGGCCGACTGAGAAGACGACAACTTCTTTGCTGTGGTGTTAAAATGAAGGCGTGCTACTGCTTCGGCTCCGTAGATTCCCCTGCCGGTCTCCATGCTGTTAAGGTAGACTTCCAGAATCCGCTCTTTGGGCCAAATTAACTCTATGAGCAAGGTAAAATAGGCTTCCAGCCCTTTCCGGGACCAGGAAGAACGGGGCCACAAAAAAAGGTTCTTGGCTGTTTGTTGAGAGATGGTGCTTGCACCCCGGGCCTTTTTGCGGATTTTGTTCTCCTGCAGGGCTTTTTTAATTTCCACACGGTCAAATCCATGATGAAGATAAAAACGTTGGTCTTCCGACGCAATCACGGCTCGTTTCAGATGATCGGAAATCTGATCGTAGGAGACCCATTTATGATGGAGACGGGGAGTCTCGCCCTGAGCAAGAGATTGCACCACGCGGATTCCCATGAGCGGTGTAAAATAAACCGGCACAAAGCGGAAAAGCAATACTCCCCCGATGGAGAGTATCAAAAACCACATGATCAGCTTCGCAAAAAAACGCACTATTTTTCTCATCAACGCACCTCTTTGAATTTGAACCGCAAAGTTAAAAAAAAATCAGAGAAGGAGTCTCTACCGCAATAAGAAAGGGTTTATATTTAATGATCTGTCGATGATCGCGTTCGCTGTCCGATATCGGTTTTATTTTTTCCGCGACAACAAATAATCTCCGGTTGCTGTCTTCTCAATAAAGTAGCCTTGGTTCAGCTTTATCTCCCATCCTTCCCCGGTAACTTTGTCGCCCATGATTTCGAGCGGCTCGGAAACAATTACCCATCGCCAGTCCGATCTCAACAATGCCCCTCCGCCCTCCACAGTAAGTATGCCCCATTGATCGCTTATTTGAATGGACGGATACACTATTCCCTCATCCTCATCCAGGGGAATCACATTTTGAAAATCGAACGAAAGGTTTATCTCTCCCAGACGGATTTCCAAATGCGGAGACTCTAAAAACTTTTCCCGATACAGATCAAGTCGTGCTCTGTGAGAAATCTCCCTCTTCCGTTCTTCTTCGGCAATAACCCTTCCATTGTATTCCTCTGCCAGCTGTTTTACATAGGATAGCAGAATAATGCGCATATCCATTCCGAAAGAATCCGAAAAGAATACGGTAATATCTGTTTCTGTGTCGATTTTCTTGTTCCAGTAATTGTCTTTCTGATAAAGAAAAAAGCCGTACACCGGAACCGTTTCATAGGCAAAGGAACGAACATAGGAAGGGAGCTCTTCAAATGCAGTAATTCGGGTAATGAGGTAATTCCGCCACTCCCACTTATCGCGTCCACTCATCATTTGTCCGGTATAGGTAGCCAGCCCTTCCATCAGCTCAAGGCTATTCTCCGAGGTTTCCGCCCCTCTGAAAAGCAAATGCCGGTATTTACGGAAGATGAGAGCATTTCGCAGATGCTCCTCTGCCTGGGGCAGACGGCGGGCTTGCAATGCCTCTCGGAGAGCAGCTATTTCGAGTCTCAGAAAAATCCGCCCCTCCTTATCGTCCAGATGGACATTCTCATCTCGCAGGAATTCAAAGCCCAGCGATGATTGAGCAACGTGAAACAGCTCGTGGGTCATGAGATCCACCCTGTCGTGTTTTTGAAGGGGCAGAGGTAGTTTTACCATGGCCCAATGGACACCATTCCAGGGAGTATCGGTGTTGGCAATGGTAATTTCGACAGGCAATATACCGCTGAAAACGCCTTCTTCGGGTTTTAGTATTCCTGCCTTGTCCGCCACATTTGCATATACCTGCCGCGTTTCGGGATCCACGATAAGAAGGGGACCGTAGATATCTTTGTCCCACAGGTCGGCATGCTGCTTTGTGGCTTCTCTTACTTCACTGAAATACAAAGAAATGCTATCTACGGGAAGTTGCGTTGCATGTGCACCGGCGACTTCTAAGAGTAAACTCATCAGCCATATTCCAGCGTGGTATTTCATTGTCGCGTTATGTCAGTCACCGTCAGTTTTTTTCCTTTTACAGTAAACCGGATGTTCATTCCGGCAAAAGTAATCCCGTATACCCTTTCAGGATCATCCTGATAGGAGGGCCTCGGATCGTTGGCCAGGACTTCCTTCAAAGCGGTGCATTTCTCACCGGGTATCTCTGCCAACAAGGCTTCGGGCAAATCGACCGACAGTTCGGACTCCTCAAGAGGTTCGACAAAACCACTCACAGCATCGGGATGGCTGTCGGCATACACGATGTAGGGTTTTATATCGTAAATAGGCGTCCCGTCCATCAGATCGGCACCCAGGACATGCAACACAGGCCCTTCCGGCGTTCGCAATTCTATTCGCTCAAGCCGCACCGAAGAGAGCCCGATGGGATTCGGCCGGAAAGGAGAGCGTGTAGCAAAGACGCCCAATCGTTTATTGCCACCAAGACGTGGCGGACGCACCATGGGCGACCAATCCACCCTCAGCGTTTCGGTAAATTTCCAGATGAGCCAGATGTGGGAGAACCCCTCCAGCCCGCGTAACGCTTCGGCATTGCGATATCCGGGTTCAAAGACAATCCTTCCTTTCAGCGTCTCAATCATTCCACTCTGTCGGGGAATACCAAATTTGGTGGAAAAATCGGTATGTATGCGTGCAATTATTTTCATACGACTATTTTACTCATCCTTCACGGAGTATGAAACTCGTAAATAATCACATCATTGGACGTAAAGACATGATCATGCTCTTTTCATCCATCCTCCTTATTGCTGCATTATTTTCGCCGACAGGCGGGTTACCCATTTTCTGGGCAAAAAACGAATACCAAAGGGAGCCAGTTTGTTCATCTGACCGTGAATGACGACAGGCTTGCCTCTCATCATCGCCTTATACCCCAGCGACGCTACTTCCCCGGCACCAGCAATCCGTACATGCTTCACCAACCGGGAAGCATTCATCTTCGACACTTCACCGAAATGGGTGCTTGTAGGGCCGGGACAGAGGGTGGTCACACTGATCTGCTCCTGCCCAAACTCATGGGCCAGTGCTTCCGAAAGATGGAGTACAAACGATTTCGTGGCAAAGTAAACGGCCATCATGGGCCCCGGCTGGAATGCCGCCGTTGATGACACATTAAGGATCCTGCCGGCTTTACGTCCTTTCCAGTCGTTGGCAAAAAGATACGTAAGATGGGTAAGGGTTGTTATGTTGAGGGTAATCATCCTTTCATGACAATTCCACTCTGCATCCAGAAAACGGCCATAGTTGCCAAAGCCGGCATTATTCACCAGATAATCGGTATCGATCCCTCTTGTTTTCACTTCGCTGAAAACAGCCTGAGCTGCATCAGGTTGAGAGAGGTCGGCCGCAACGATATGCACCGAAACAGCGTAGTCCTCCTCCAGTTCTTCTTTCAGCGTCACTAATAAATCGGCACTGCGGGCGACCAACACCAAATTACAGCCATCCTTAGCAAAAAGAAATGCCAATTCTCTCCCTATTCCTTTCGAAGCGCCGGTAATCAATGCGGTTTTACTCATTATCAATCAATTTGGAACAAAATTAAACTATTTTCTTTCATTCCTGTCAAACATACAGATAAATTTGAAGAGATTTCACCTTGCCGGGGCAGGGCGAAGATGAGATTGCAGGAAACAGGAAAGACCATTCATGAGGATTTCCTCTACTAATTTCCTTGCAATATTTAATTAAATTGGGTTCTAATTGATCGGGCGTACGCTGATTGTGATAATTGGGGTACGCTCTTTATATATACTAGGTCCGCTTGCGCGATTTATCGATGCGGAGAAAGATAAAGAGCAGGATGGTAAATCCCCACAACGAAGAGCCGCCGTAGCTAAAAAAAGGCAGCGGAATGCCAATCACCGGCATGATGCCGATCACCATCCCGATATTGACAAGCAGGTGAAAGATGAATATGCTCACCACTCCATATCCGTATGTCCGCCCAAAAGTAGTGGTCTGCCGTTCGGCCAGGTTCAGCAACCGCAGAATAAAGGCCATAAACAGAATCAGAGTAAGGGTGGATCCGATAAACCCGTGCTCTTCACCAATGGTGCAGAAAATAAAATCGGTATCCTGCTCGGGCACATATTTTAATTTTGTCTGAGTCCCGTTGAGAAAACCTTTCCCTGTAAGCCCTCCCGATCCGATGGCAATCTTTGACTGGCCCACATGATACCCAGCCCCACTCAGATCCTGCTCCATGCCCAGGGTTACCTTGATACGCATTTGCTGATGCGGTTGTAACACGTCATAAAAAACATACTCTACCGACTCCAGAAAAACAAGCGATCCCAACATAAACAGGAATATGTACAAATAATGCTTTTTACGGTATCGGAAAAACATATAAATGAGGTAGACGGCAACCAACGAGAAGGCAATCAGAGCAGTGATTCCCCAGTCGATCTGTATCGAAAAAAGGGAAATCACATAGGCCGCAAAAAAAGTAACGCCCATGAGTAAAAGAGTGAATAAAGCTGCTTTCATCCTTTTCATGTAATTCCATACCATGGCACCAGCAAAACTGATGATCAGAATGATCGTGATCAGTTCTCCTTCTGAGAAGAAACCGATTTGTACGTCCGAGAATTTTACTCCCAGAACAAAATAAATGACCGACGCTATTCCCATAAAAAGAACTCCACCTGGAAGCCCTTCCCTATACATTACCAATAGGAAGCTCAGGTAAACCAGTGCCGTTCCCGTTTCACTCTGTGCAATTACCAGCAATACGGGTAGTAAAATGATGCTGCTCACCATGAGTAGGTTTTTTCGTTCCATCAAACGAAATCCGTACGAATTGAATACTCTTGCCAGTGCCAGCGCAATGGTAAACTTCATAAATTCGGCAGGCTGTAAACGTACTGGCCCGATGATCAGCCAGGAACGGGACCCGTTAATCTCTTGAGCCACAAGCAGGGTGATTACCAGCAGACCGATTCCTATCAGATAAAAAAGAAATGCATAGGTTTCATAAAAACCAACTTCTATTTTTAGCAAAGCAAATGCCAACAGCAGGGAAGTGCCTATCCAAACCAGTTGCATCCCAGCCCTGCCCGACAGATCGAACAGGCTGGTCGCATTCTCCAGATCAAAACTGGCAGCATAGATATTGAGCCATCCGAGCAACACAAAAAGAAGGTAAAAGCCGACCGTGACCCAGTCCACTTTTCCTTTTTCTACGATCTCTCTGCTTCCCTGATAAACCATGTTGAGGGGGTCTGTTACTAAATTGTCATTTTGCCGGCA
This sequence comes from Proteiniphilum sp. UBA1028, assembly GCF_002316955.1. Taxonomy (NCBI): domain Bacteria; kingdom Pseudomonadati; phylum Bacteroidota; class Bacteroidia; order Bacteroidales; family Dysgonomonadaceae; genus Proteiniphilum; species Proteiniphilum sp. UBA1028. The sequence continues at coordinate 15,372 of NZ_DCEN01000053.1, read as the reverse complement.
GATTGCGCGTATATACATAAGGCAGTATCACCCTGTTGATGATGGATGTTTCCAGCCATTTGTCGCTCTCGGGGATCTCGCCTGCAAAGAACTTCTGCATCATGAGCCGGGCAATAGGCACAGCATTGGTGGCACCAAACCGGCCGTTTTCGACCACCACGGCAATGGCAACCTGTGGATTATCTTTCGGGGCAAAACCCATAAACAGGGAGTGATCGTCGCCATGGGGATTTTCTGCCGTGCCGGTTTTTCCGCACACCTCCACCAGCGGGGCCAGGTTAATGCCGCGACAGGTACCGATGGTAACCGCATCGGCCATGCCATTGACAGTTACTTCAAAATGTTCCCTGTTGATTCCGGTTTCATGACGGGTAGTAAATGACGGGTCGAGGGCTGCCCCCCTTCGTTCGCGCACCACATGCGGAGTATAAAAAAAGCCTCTGTTAGCGATTGTCGCTCCCAAATTGGCAATCTGCAGCGGCGTAGCCAATATTTCACCCTGCCCGATGGCAATAGAGATGATATTGTGAGCCACCCATCGATCAGTTTTAAAGACATTGCTATAAAACTTACTGTTGGGAATAAAACCTCTTTTTTCCGAAGGGAGGTCCACCCCCAGCGGGTAGCCAAAACCCATGTTCACCATATGGTCCCGCCAGGAGTCAAAAGCATCGGCGGTGCTGCTGTATTTGGTCCTGTTTCCCAGCATGCCGTTAAGTCCGTAACAAAAAAATGAGTTGCATGAGGTGGCGAGCGCATATTGTATTGCCAGCGGAGAAGCATGCCCGTGACAACCCGGCCTTCCTCCCAGGGGGGGATATCCGCCGTAGCAGGAATACCTTGTTTCCGTGTTGATAATTCCCTCCTGCAGAAATACGAGACCCTGCGTGGGTTTAAAGGTAGACCCCGGGGGATAAACTCCCGCTACAGACCGGTTTATCAGTGGTTTATACGGATTGCTCTCAAGCAACCTGTAGTTCGTGCTGAAATCTTTTCCGGTGAGGATGGCAGGATCATAGGTCGGCGCCGACACCATACAGAGGATTTCTCCTGTCGCAGGCTCAATCATTACAATACTACCCACCTTATTGTGCATGAGCAGCTCTCCGTAGGCCTGCAAATCGATATCGATAGCCAATGTCAGATCCCTTCCCGAAACAGGCGCCTTATCCTGCTTCCCATCGTCATACCTCCCCTGCACTCTTCCGTGGGCATCTCTAAGCAATATTTCCACTCCCTTTTCGCCACGTAGATCCTCCTCGTGCGATAGTTCTATTCCCGATTTGCCCACATAGTCGCCCCGCACATAATAGGGATCGGCAGCCATTTTATTTTTGTCCACCTCTGCCACATAGCCGAGTATGAGTCCCATATTCGGATAATTATATTGCCGTTCCGTTCTGCTCTGTATATAGATGCCGGGAAATTTGTACAGCTTTTCCTGGAGCAAGCCGTATGCTTTCACATCGAGCTGCGACATAAAAAGTTGCGGCGTGTAGGAAGAATATCCTGGGTTTTTGCGGCGGTCTCTCATATCGGCATTCAACGTATGAAAGCGCTCCATGTCGATATTCAGTGTACGGCAGAAGTCGAGGGTGTCGAACTTTTTCATTTCCCGCACGACCATCATCACATCGTAGGTGGGCCGATTGTAAACCAGAAGGTTTCCTTTCCGGTCATAAATAGCCCCTCGTGCCGGATAAAGCGACCTGCGTAAAAAAGCGTTGCTATCGGCATAATCGCGGTATTCGGGACTCAGTATCTGCAAACGAAACAGTTGAACCAGGTAGACAACGGCAATGATTACCACCACCGCGGCAATCACATGTTTTCTTTTTGCCAATGCGTTATACTTGCTCACCTCGTTTTCTTTTAAAAATGAAACTGTCCAAAGCAAAGATTAATAGGATGGAAATAAAAGAGGAGGAGGCTATGCGTAGCAAGGTGCTCATCAGATTAAAGAGAGTGAACGACTCGATAAAAAAAAGCAGGGTGAGGTGCATCAACACCATCAGGATGGTAAACCGAATGAAGGGGCCTGTTGCCGTGTAGATGCCCGGAACAAACTCATCGTACTCTTCTTTTTGAAAGAAAAGGTTCATGACTGGTTTTCTGAATGCTGCCACAATGGTGGTAGCCGCAGCATTCATGCCAGGTGTATTCAAAAAAACATCAACGATCAGTCCCATCAAAAAACCCGATATGATCACATAAAAAAGGTTTTTGCCCATCGGCAGCTTCAGCAAAAAATAGAGATACAGCACCGGGGTAGCAATACCGAAGAGGCCGATCCTGTTTAACAGCAATACCTGCAACAGGATAAGCAACACAAACAACACAATTTCATAAAGATAACTTAGTTTCATTGCTTCAAAGTCTCTTCAAGGGTTTGCTGCTCTTCGTAAAACATATCGTTGATCACCAACACATCCTGCAGGGTGTAAAAATTGGTTGCCAGATGTACGTTGAAGGTGTTGAAGTTATCGTCACCCGACTTCCCGGTATTGCTCACAAAGCCAATAATCAGATTTCTGGGAAAGATACGTGAGAAGCTGGTCAGCACCGTATCCCCTTCGTGAAATACTTCGTGTTTGGGCAAATCCTGCAATTGCGCCTGACGAACATTGGTTCCGTCCCACGATATGGAACCGTAATTTTCGGAGTTTTTCAACCTGGCACTCAAGCGGAACTTGGGATTGATGACAGGAATAACGACCGAGAAGTTGGGTGAAACATTTGCCACCACACCCACCACGCCTTGTTGCGAAATCACCCCCATATCAGGCCTGATGCCGTGCGACAGTCCTTTGTTGAGTGTGATAAAATTATTTACACCGGAAAAACTCAGATTGACTACCTCGGCGGGAATAAAGTCAAACTGTGGCGTGGTTATGGAATCGGGGGCAAACGCTTCCACCACCATAGAGTCGGAGGCAATGACGCTGTCCAACAGTGCCTGCAGGTCATAATATTTCTTTTCCAGCTCCGCGTTGCGTTCCAACAGCTGTGCGTTGTTCTTCTTCAGATAAAAGAACGAGGTAATGTGATTGCTGGTGTCATAAAACCAGCCGGTCACATTGTTGGCTGACGTAAGATATACACTCCGTTGGTATGAATTATGTGCAAAAACGAGATAGAAGCTAAAGGCAACAAGCAATATTGCCAGCAGCCAGTGACTGTTTCGGAGGATGAAGTTGAAAAGATTTCGCATGCAAGCCTGCCATTGTCTGTTTCTTTAACCAATAGCTTTATGTCAAAAGCCGACAGCGTCTTATCGCATCAAAAAGGTAAATTTGTCGATGTTCCTCAATGCAATGCTAGTGCCTTTTGCCACCATATGCAGCGGATCATCCACCACCCTGAACGGAATACCTATCTTCTCCGTCAACCGCCTGTCGAGGCCACGCAACAGCGCCCCACCACCGGTCAGATAGATGCCGTTGCGTACAATGTCGGCGTACAGCTCGGGAGGAGTCTGTTCCAGTGCACTCAGTACTGCCGAATCCACCTTCGATACCGACTTCTCGATACAATGAGCAACCTCCTGATAAGATACAGGTACATCCATCGGCAGGGAAGTCATCCGGTTAGGTCCATGCACCACAAAATCTTCCGGAGGATTATCCAGCTCAGTCAACACCGACCCTACCATTATTTTAATTTGTTCTGCCGTACGGTCACCCACCTTAATGTTGTGCTGACGTCCCATATAGTCCTGAATATCTTCTGTGAAATCATCTCCGGCTATCTTAATCGATTTGTTGGAAACAATTCCGCCCAGAGAGATGACGGCAATCTCTGTTGTGCCACCGCCTATATCCACAATCATATTTCCTTCTGGCGCTTCCACATCGAGCCCTATTCCCAAGGCGGCAGCCATAGGCTCAAAAATCATGTACACATCGCGTCCTCCGGCATGTTCAGCCGAGTCACGTACGGCACGTATTTCCACTTCGGTACTTCCGGAAGGAATACAAACCACTACACGAAGTGAAGGAGAGAACAATCCTCCCTTATTCTTGTTAGCCGCTTTGATCATTCCGCGGATCATCTGCTCCGCAGCATTAAAATCGGCGATCACTCCATCTCTCAGTGGCCTTACTGTACGTATATTTTCGTGTGTTTTCCCATGCATCTGCCTGGCTTTCTCGCCCAAAGCTATCATTTTGTCGGTTTTGCGGTCCAGCGCAACAATAGAGGGTTCGTCGAGTAATATCTTCCCTGCGTTGTTCACAATCACAGAATTGGCAGTTCCAAGGTCCATCGCCAGTTCTTGCGTAAATGAAAATAAGCCCATACTATTTTATGTTATTAGCTCTCAGCACTTCGCTTTCAGCCTTTTTGTTTAGTGTTTAAAATGTCTCACGCCGGTAGTAACCATTGCTAAACCATGCTGGTTGCAATACTCTACTGACTCGGCATCCCGGATAGACCCTCCCGGTTGAATTACAGCAGTGATGCCCGCCTGATGTGCTATTTCCACACAATCGGGAAAAGGAAAAAAAGCATCGCTGGCCATGACTGCTCCTTTAAGATCGAAGTGAAAGGTAGTTGCTTTTTCTATTGCCTGCTTCAGGGCGTCCACCCTGGAAGTCTGCCCTGTACCACTGGCTATGAGTTGTTTGTTTTTGACCAGCACAATGGCGTTCGACTTGGTGTGCTTCACCAAAACATTGGCAAACAGGAGGTCCCCGGTTTCGTGCTCACGGGGAGCGACGTCAGTCACCACCTGCAATTGTTCGGCAGTCTGCACACTTGCGTTTTTATCCTGAACCAGCACGCCATTTAAAACAGAACGGTATTGAAGCAATTGTGTAGCTTTCTCCGGCGATTTCAGCACCAAAATTATACGATTTTTCTTTTGAAACAAAATATCGAGCGCCTCTTTATCGTATGAAGGGGCAATAATCACTTCAAAAAAGATCTCATGAATAGCTTCTGCCGCTTCTTTGTCTACCGGCCTGTTTGTAACCACAATGCCGCCAAAGGCCGAAACCGGATCGGCAGCCAAGGCTGCTTCCCAAGCTTCTTTCACTGTAGGACGACACGCCATACCACATGCGTTGTTATGTTTGAGAATGGCCAGGGCCGTCTCGTTAAAATCGGCTATCAGAGAAACAGCTGCATCAATATCGAGAAGGTTGTTATACGATATTTCTTTGCCATGAAGCTGTTCAAAAACCTCGTCAAAGTCCCCGTAGAACATGCCCTTCTGGTGTGGATTCTCTCCGTAACGGAGTTGTTTACCGCCGTTCAGAGCCTGACGAAAAGCTGTCCTCTGATCCCCGTCAAAATAATTAAAAATCGCAGTATCGTATCCCGAAGAGACTTTAAAAGCTTCCTTTGCAAACCAGCGGCGATCATCCAGTGTTGTCAGACCCTGCTTTTCTTTTATCAGATCTAACAGTGGTTTGTATTGATCTTTGGAGGCCACAATTAGTACATCCTTATAATTCTTTGCTGCACCGCGAATGAGTGAGATGCCGCCTATATCGATCTTTTCTATGATCTCCTCTTCCGATCCTCCCGTGCCCACCGTTTCCTCGAAAGGATACAAATCTACAATCACAAGGTCGATGGAAGGGATGTCGTACGATTTGACCTGTTTTTTATCGGACTCATTGTCCCTCCGGTAAAGAATACCGCCGAAGATCTTGGGATGAAGTGTTTTCACCCGTCCACCCAAAATAGAAGGATATCCGCTCACCTCCTCAACTGCTTCACACTCGTAACCCAGCGACTGAATGAAATCTTTTGTACCGCCGGTGGAAATAAATTTGATGCGTAAATTGTTTAGTTCCTGAAGAATCTCTTCTAATCCCTCCTTGTGATATACCGAAATGAGGGCTGTTTGAATTTTCTGTGACATTTTCTGCCTTTTTGACTCGTTATTTTTAAAGGAGTACAAAGGTATGAAATCTATCGGTCTTTTTCGAGATTTGATTCACGAGTTTTGTGAATTTTTGAGAAAATGAAGCTATTACCCATCAAGTAAAAACAAAAAGCAGCCAGCAATCACTTGCTGACTGAACCGGCATGGCATAAACAAGAGGAGGGGGTACCGCTTCGTGCGCCCCCCCAATTTAAAAAACCGCTTTCTGCACTAACAGAAAATGTTATCGTACTTCCCAGCCCAGGGCGCTTGCACCCAGCACCGCTGCGTCGCTTTCTTTGAGCTCGGAAAACATCAGCTTCACCTTATTCTTGTAAATGTTCAGCAAATTTTTCTCCATACTTTCGCGGATAGGATTCATGATAAGGTCTCCGGCCCTTGCCAAACCGCCAAAGAGAATGATTGCTTCCGGGCTGGAGAAAGCCACAAAATCGGCAAAAGCTTCGCCCAACATCTCTCCGGTAAACCGAAAAATCTCCTTTGCCATTTCATCTCCCATCATAGCTGCATCAAACACATCTTTTGATGTAATGTCTTCGACAGGGATATTTCGAAGCCGTGTCCGAGTATCGGGTCTCAGTTCGAGATACTCGCGTGCCGTCCTGGCCACTCCCGTTGCCGAGGTATAAGCCTCGAGGCATCCTGCTCTGCCGCAACCGCACATGCGGCCATTGTTACGCCGCACAATCACATGTCCCAGTTCACCGGCAAAACCATCATGGCCGTATACCAGCTGTCCGTTCACCACGATGCCGCTTCCTACACCGGTACCAAGCGTGATAACGATGAAATCTTTCATCCCGCGGGCTGCCCCGTAGGTCATTTCACCAATGGCCGCAGCGTTGGCGTCGTTGGTAAGTGCTACCGGGATGCCTGTACGATCTTCCAGCAACTGGGCAAAAGGAATCACACCTTTCCATGGTAAATTAGGGGCAAACTCTATGCTGCCCGTAAAATAGTTGCCGTTGGGTGTACCGGCACCAATTCCTTTGATCTGATCTTTAGTGGTGACTTCAGCAATGATTCCGTTTATCAGTTCAGTAAGTTCATCGAGATAAAGTTCCACTTGCGAATGTTTAGCCGTTTTAATGCTTCCGCTCATTAAAATTTGTCCTCTTTTATCCACGATGCCGGCAACAGTATTTGTACCGCCCACGTCGACACCTACTACATAGGGTTTATCCATGATTCGTCCTTATTAAGTTAGTCAATGATGTTTGAAAATGATTAATTTGGACAAATATAGGGTTTTTTCGTTAAACGAATTTTCTGTACGCCAAAAAAAACACTTTTGCTGCATTATCCGGTAAGAGATTCTTTGGCAAACAGCCATCGATAAGAAACTGATAAAATTAGATGCAGACAGTCTTCCTCCTTTGATATTTTTGTTTTACATTTGCAACTTTAAATAATGATTTATCGGTCAAGCCCTTTAATTAACATCAATTTTCAACGGAAAATCGACATAATTAACACAATTAGATACATTCGCACATAAACTCAATTTTATATATTTCACGAAACGAGCATGGCTGTCATTTTTCACGCAGAATAATGACAATTTGCAAGTTACACGCGACCTTAGCGTTAAAAAAACAATGACGTATGAATGAAATTAAATTTTATAACGGGGAAAATATCCCGTTAGAGCTGCACAAAGTAAGGGTTGTGCAAAAATTATACTTAGTACCCATCGAGAGAAGGCTGGAAGCCCTGCAGGAAGGCGGGTTCAACACCTTCAGGCTAAACACCAAAGATGTATTTCTGGACATGCTCACCGACAGTGGCACCAACGCTATGAGCGATAATCAGATGGCCGCCATGATGCAGGCAGACGATGCCTATGCGGGGTCGCAAAGTTTTTTCCGCTTACAGAAAGCTGTCGAAGATGTATTGGGTAAAAAATATTACTTGCCGGTACACCAGGGACGTGCAGCCGAAAACATTTTATCAAACGCCTATGTCCGGAAAGGCAATCTGGTGCCGATGAACTATCATTTTACTACCGCAATGGCACACATCACTCAATATGGCGGAAAAATTGCGGAATTGCTGTACGACGAAGCCTATGTAATCAACTCCTCCCACCCTTTCAAGGGCAACATGAACCTTGAAAAACTGGAAGAAATCATCAAGATACACGGAGCCAAAAATATTCCCTTCATTCGCATGGAAGCCTCTACCAACCTTATCGGGGGACAACCCTTTTCGGTTCAAAACCTGAGGGATGTAAGGGCTGTGGCCGATAAATACAATATTCGCCTCGTCCTGGATGCCAGCTTGCTGGGAGAAAATGCATACCTGGTCATTCAGCGTGAAGAAGAGTTCAGAAACAGCACAATGGGTGAGGTAATTCAAACCATGACAGGGCTAGCTGATATTGTATACTTTTCAGCACGCAAACTAAGTTCTTCCCGCGGTGGAGGTATCTGCACAAACAACATCGATATTTACCGCGAACTCGAAGCTTTAGTCCCGCTGTTTGAAGGCTTCCTCACTTATGGCGGTATCTCAGTCCGTGAAATTGAGGCAATGGCCGTAGGATTGTATGAAACACTCGATGAGACCATGATCAGCCAGAGCCCGAATTTTATCGCCTACCTGGTGAATTCTCTCGATGCGCATGGCGTTCCCATGGTTAAACCAGCCGGTGTGCTGGGTGCACACGTCGATGCGATGCAGGTATGCGCCCATATTCCACAAAAAGAATATCCCGCCGGATCACTGGCTGCAGCCCTCTATCTGATATCCGGGATCCGGGGTATGGAGCGCGGGTCTATCTCGAATCAACGGGACGAGTATGGCAACGAAACGTATGCCGATATGGAGCTGGTACGTCTGGCAGTACCCCGACGTGTATTCACTCTCTCACAAATTAAATACGTGGAGGACCGAATGAGCTGGCTTTACGAAAACCGGGAATTGATTGGCGGGCTCCGATTTGTGTATGAACCACCAGTACTCCGCTTCTTTATGGGAGGGCTGGAACCAGTGAACGACTGGCCACAGAAACTGATTGCGAAGTTTAAGGAAGACTTCGGGGATAGTTTATAAAATGTATTCAAAAAAGGAAGGGATGCATCCCTTCCTTTTTTGTTGCAAAAACATGTTACAAAACATATAGAAACATTTTTTTATTTAAAATTCACCTAATACCTTTGTCGAAACAATCAGCACAGTACAGAACAGCACACCCTATCTTGGCGGTGAAACTTACGCACGATGGATTTCAAATTTGACGGGAAGAGCACAAAGGTACAGCAACTGGCAGAGTTTATTCAGGATGCCATTGCTGCAAACGAACTAAAGGTTGGGGAAAAAATACCTTCCATCAACCATTTGAGTCGACAATTTTCCGTGTCAAGGGATACCGTATTTAAGTCGCTTTCTGATTTACGGTTACGCGGCGTAATTGACGCCATTCATGGGAAAAACTATTATGTGGCGTCTCACACCAAGAGCATTCTGTTGTTGCTTGACGAGTATTCTCCCTTTAAAGAGGTCTTACACACCATTCTGGTATCCAAATTACCCAAATCTTACAAGATAGATCTTTGGTTTCATCAGTATAACGAGCATCTGTTCAACAACATCATCCATGAATCGATAGGCAAGTATAACAAATATCTCGTCATGAATTATGATAACGAAAAGTTTTCGGATGCATTATCGAAAATAGACAAGAAGAAACTGCTGCTTCTCGATTTCGGAAAATTCGACAAAAAGGGGTATTCCTATGTATGCCAGGATTTTGACAACGGGCTTTATGATGCGTTAAGTTCCATCAGGGATGAACTGAGAAAGTTTAAAAAACTGTTTTTTGTCTTGAACAAAAAACACAAGCATCCCCAGAGTAGCAAAACAGCATTCAGCAACTTTTGTCTCGACAACAAATTTGAATTCGGAATCCTTGATGAAATATTGGAAAAATCAGTAATTCAGGAGGGATTTTTCTACCTGGTTATTAAACAGGAAGATGTGGTAAAGATTGTAAAACAGGGACAAAGCGAAGGATTAAAGCCGGGAAAAAACTATGGATTACTGGCTTATAATGAAAATCCATTCTTCGAGGTGATTGAGAACGGCATTTCCAGTATCGGGATCGACTGGCACGAAATGGGTAAGATTGCAGCTCAATTTGTACTGGACAACCAAACAATACAAACTTATTTGCCCACGGTGATCAAAAAAAGAGATTCGTTTTAATCAAATTTACTCAATTTTATCAACTCTATGAAAACAAAATCATCCGTACCCATATGGAAATCAGCACAATTCTGAATTTAAAAAATAAGTTTCATTTTCACACCAGTTATACCAGAAAATAAGTTTCCAAAAACATAATTTTATAAAAAATTTAATTTATCAACAAAACCATGTATCAATATCCAAAAATAGGTATTCGTCCTACCATTGACGGCCGCCAGGGTGGCGTGAGAGAAAGCCTTGAAGAGAAGACAATGAGTCTGGCAAAATCGGTTGCCCGACTCATTGAATCTAACCTGAGGAACGGTGACGGCAGCCCGGTTGAGTGTGTAATAGCCGACAGTACCATCGGCCGCGTAGGTGAAAGTGCCGCCTGTGCTGCAAAATTTGAACGCGAGGGAGTTGGCTCTACCATTACGGTCACATCGAGTTGGTGTTACGGGTCAGAAACAATGGATATGAATCCACATTACCCGAAAGCTGTCTGGGGTTTTAACGGGACGGAGCGTCCCGGCGCCGTTTATCTGGCAGCTGTCCTGGCAGCTCATTCTCAAAAGGGCTTACCGGCCTTCGGCATTTATGGCCGTGAAATACAGGATATCTCCGACAATAGTATTCCCGAAGACGTTGCAGAGAAGTTGCTCCGTTTTGCCCGTTCCGCACAAGCTGTGGCCACCATGAGGGGACAGTCTTATTTATCCATTGGAAGTACCGCCATGGGTATTGCCGGTTCTATTGTGAATCCCGATTTTTTCCAGAAATACCTGGGCATGCGGAACGAATCGGTCGACTCCACCGAGATTCTCCGCCGGATTCAGGAAGATATATACGATCAGGAAGAATTTGCAAAAGCGATGGAATGGACCTCTACATATTGCAAAGTGAATGAAGGGGCAGACGACAATCGTCCCGAGAAACAGAAAGACCGGGCAGGCAAGGACAAAGATTGGGAGTTTGTGGTCAAGATGACCATCATCATCCGTGACCTGATGAAAGGAAATCCCAAACTGAAAGAGATGGGATTCAAGGAGGAGGCGATCGGGCACAATGCACTCCTGGGAGGCTTTCAGGGCCAGCGGCAGTGGACCGATTTTTTGCCAAACGGTGACTTCAGCGAGACAATACTGAATAGTTCGTTCGACTGGAACGGAATCCGCGAAGCATATGTCGTGGCCACAGAAAACGATGCACTGAACGGTATCTCCATGTTATTCGGGCATCTGCTTTCCAACAAGGCACAGCTCTTCTCCGACGTACGTACCTACTGGAGTCCGGAATCAGTAAAGCGTGTCACGGGAAAAGAACTTACCGGAAAAGCAGCCAACGGCATCATTCACCTGCTCAATTCGGGAGCAACGACTCTGGACGCTACCGGCAAACAAAAATTAAATGGTGTACCGGCCATGAAGGAGCCTTGGAATATCAACGAAGAAGAGGCAGAGGCGTGCCTCAGGGCGACCACATGGTCTCCGGCCAACAGGGACTATTTCCGCGGAGGTGGCTACTCCTCCACTTTCCTTTCGGAAGGGGGCATGCCCGTAACCATGTGCAGGTTAAATATGGTAGACGGTTTGGGTCCCGTGCTCCAAATCGCGGAAGGATGGACCGTAGAGGTTGCCCCTGAGATACACGACATCATCAATAAGCGGACCGACAAGACCTGGCCTACCACCTGGTTTGCTCCCCGTTTAACCGGCAAAGGTGCTTTCAGGGATGTTTACTCGGTGATGAATAACTGGGGAGCCAACCATGGTGCCATCAGCTACGGACACATCGGACAAGATCTGATCACGCTGGCATCAATTCTGCGAATCCCCGTTTGTATGCACAATGTGGATGAAGAAGAGATCTTCCGCCCATCGGCATGGAACGCCTTTGGTATGGACAAGGAGGGAGCCGACTTCAGGGCTTGCAGAAATTTCGGGCCCATATATAAGTAAATTTGAGTTCCGGGCATGAGTTATGGTTATTTCCAAGACTCATGTCCGGGAACACAAAACTTCACATTATGCTTAAAAAAATACCAAAAACAATATCGCCCCAATTACTAAAAATACTCATGGAAATGGGACACGGCGATGAGATTGTGATTGCCGACGGCAACTTTCCATGTCACACCGTTTCGCAGAACGTAGTCCGTGCCGACGGGTTGACCGGAACTGAAATACTGAAAGCTATCATGGAACTAATGCCGCTTGACTCGTACAGTGAGCAGCAGGTTTTTCTGATGGAAGTGGTTCCGGGAGACAATTACAAGCCGGAAATATGGAACGATTACAAAGAGATATTACAATCTTCGGGCGAACCATTCTCGATTGGCTACATTGAGCGTTTTGCTTTCTATGAGAGAGCCAAAAAATCGTATGCCGTGATTGCTACCGGAGAAGAAGCTTTATACGCAAACATCATCCTGAAAAAAGGAGTCGTAAAATAAGGTACAAGAAATTATGAGCAAATCTAAATCATCGCTACTTAAACACAACGGCATAAACTATTTACTACCGTTCGTCCTCATCACTGCCTGTTTTTCGCTGTGGGGTTTTGCCAATGACATCACCAACCCCATGGTCAAAGCTTTTTCCAAGATCTTCCGGATGAGTGTCACAGAGGGCGCATTGGTTCAACTGGCATTCTACGGCGGATATTTTGCCATGGCCTTTCCGGCGGCTATTTTTATCCGAAAATTTTCCTACAAAAAAGGGATCATGCTGGGGTTGCTGCTCTATGCCGTGGGAGCTTTTCTCTTTTTTCCGGCCAAAGAATCGGGGAACTTCTACCCATTTCTTGCTGCCTACTTTATCCTGACCTGCGGATTGTCGTTCCTGGAGACAAGCGCCAATCCCTATATCCTGACCATGGGACCGGAAGAGACATCTACCCGAAGGCTCAACCTGGCACAATCGTTCAACCCGATGGGATCGCTGGTGGGAATGTATGTGGCGATGAACTTTATTCAGGCGCGATTGAATCCAATGAGCACGGCTGAACGCGCTGTACTTTCTGACACGGAATTTACAACGCTGCGGCAGTCCGACCTGTCCATCCTTATCGCTCCTTACCTCGCTATCGGGATTGTAGTGATGGTCATGTTTCTGATCATCTGGATTGCACGCATGCCGACAAACGGAGACAAGAACAAGCAAATTAACTTCTTCCCTACACTGAAACGAATCTTCTCCATACCCAACTACCGGCAGGGAGTGATTGCGCAGTTTTTTTACGTGGGTGCACAAATCATGTGCTGGACATTCATCATTCAATACGGTACGCGCGTATTAATGGCGCAGGGAATGGAAGAACAGGCTGCGGAAGTACTTTCTCAGAAGTACAATATTGTGGCGATGATCATCTTTTGCGTGAGTCGCTTTGTATGTACCTATCTGCTAAAATTTCTCAACCCGGGAAAACTGTTGCGCATTCTTGCCATAGCAGCTGCCATATTTACGTTGGGTGCAATCTTTTTACAGAATATATGGGGGTTGTATTTCCTTGTGGCTGTATCGGCTTGTATGTCGCTGATGTTCCCAACGATATATGGAATTGCACTGAAAGGCATGGGGGACGATGCCAAGTTCGGCGCAGCAGGACTGATCATGGCCATTCTGGGAGGCTCAGTGCTGCCCCCCTTGCAGGCGTCGATCATAGATCTGGAGACGATCGGAAATTCATTCCCGGCAGTAAACGCCTCCTTTGTCCTGCCTCTCATATGCTTTGTGGTGGTGGCGTGGTATGGGACACAAACCTATAAGAGAAGTCTGGCGGAATACTGATAAATATTAATAAATTAAAAGCTCTTTTCAGGACCTACACAACCAAAAGTAACACAAAAATTGAATTATTGGTCATATAAAGCCAAGGCTTTTATCAATAGTTCTATTGTGCTCGAGCACATTTTGAAAACAATGTCAATAGAAGTCAATAATTTGCAAATACTCCCGATTCGAAATTAAAATAACCCAAAATGGATAAACATAAAATGAGCATAAGAAATACAATCCTCATCCTGATTTGCATATTCACCATGCCAATGATTCATTCGCAGACTAAATCATTGCCAAATTGGCAATCCAGCCATGTTTATATCGATGAAATCGGCACACTCACCTACACTCCCGATAAACAAGGAAACACGATCCCTGATTTCAGCCGTGTCGGGTATCATCATGGAGCAAAAAGTATCCCATGTTACCCCGTGGTTAAGGTAATTACTCCCCTAAAGGGAGATAACTGGAAAAATATCCAGATGGCTATCGACGAAATTTCAAAAAACAAACCCGGTATAAACGGACACAGAGGAACAATCTTGTTGAGCAGAGGTGAATACAAGATTTCCAAAACCATTGTTATTTCAACCAGTGGAATAGTTCTGAAAGGAGAAGGTGATAATGTAAATGAAACACGGATTATTGCTACGGGAAGGCACAAATATCCTCTCATCGAGATTAAAGGAGAAGGAAAATACCAGGAGGTAATCAATTCGCGCGTAAAGATCACAGATGAGTTTGTCCCTGTCGGATCGCATTCCTTTCGCGTGACATCGGCCGATCAGTTTAAAGTTGGCGATCGCATCATCCTGTTTCGTCCCGGAACGACTCAATGGATTGAAGCCATCCGAATGAACCAGATCGTAGAAAGACCGGGTACGCGTCAATGGAAAGCAGATGAATATAATCTGGCTTTCGAGAGAGAAATCACCGGAATTGAAGGCAATTGCATCTCTATTGATAATCCGGTGGTGATGCAAATGGAAAAGCAATATGGCGGAGGTGAAATTTATAAATACAGATTTGACGGGCGCATTCACGAAGTGGGCGTTTCCGATATGTATCTCGAATCGGAGTACCAAAGCGACGACGATACCGAGCACGGATGGATTGCAGTTCAATTGGACAATGCCGAGAACTGCTGGGTCAAAAACATTACGACGGTAAATTTCGGCTATTCGGCCGTAAGTTGTGAGCGCTTTGCGAAAAACATCACTGTTTCCGATGCACGCTGTTTTGATCCAAAGTCTCCGATCACGGGAGGGATGCGTTACTCATTCAATAACAACGGCCAGCAAAATCTATTTATGAATTGCCTGAGTAGAAACGGGAGACATGACTACGTCACAGGTGCCCGTGTTTGTGGGCCAAATGTGTTTTATAACTGTGTTTCGGTCAATGCCTTTTCGGACATAGGGCCACATCACAGGTGGGCTACAAGCACGTTGTCATACAAAGTGCCTGTAGCCCACCTGTGATGTGGCCCTATGTCCGAAAAGGCATTGACCG
>NZ_DCEN01000032.1:32273-32401 GCF_002316955.1 Proteiniphilum sp. UBA1028 | reverse complement strand
ATATTCCCATGCGGGACCCCTGTTTTATGGAGTATTAGTCCGTCTTTCAACGGGTTATTCCCCTGTTGTAGGCAGGTTGCATACGCGTTACTCACCCGTGCGCCGGTCGCCACCATCAGCATTGCTGC
>NZ_DCEN01000032.1:31836-32116 GCF_002316955.1 Proteiniphilum sp. UBA1028 | reverse complement strand
TCATGTGCTGCCCCTCGACTTGCATGTGTTAGGCCTATCGCTAGCGTTCATCCTGAGCCAGGATCAAACTCTTCATTGTAAATTTGTTTTTTATATTTCCTTGAAACTGCCTCCCTTGAAACATCCTCTAAAAAAAGAAAATGAACATCTCACGACAAACAAAATCCAAAAAAAAATCATCTACAAGAAAATCCCAATTTCGGGAAAGATCAATCCAAAATAACTCCCGGATTCACGATTTATTTTTAACCTTTCAGTTTATTGAACGGGTACCAATTTG
>NZ_DCEN01000032.1:1545-31641 GCF_002316955.1 Proteiniphilum sp. UBA1028 | reverse complement strand
CTTCCAAAGATCTCGTGTCGCTTCCGCAATTCCCCGAGGGGGTTCCTTCCAAAAGCGGGTGCAAAGATAGGGCTTGTTTTTTTACCGTGCAAACAAATCAGCGAATAATTTCAATATCTTTTTGGTCTTTTTTCGCCCATTTTTGCCAAAGGCGCGGTTATCAGCCATCTAGAACATCCAAAAAAAATCACTTTTTTTCTTATCATCCCCATAAACACGAAAAAAACGTTTTTCCCATAATTCAGAACAGGGAAAATATTTCCGGAAGTCACATCTGCAAAAATCAAAAATCCATGATTCTGGATGCCTCAGGCAGATCCAGTTTGATCCATTTCCAAAAAAAAACGGGAAAGGAACGTGGAATTAAACGAAAAATTATGCCGATCATGTTTGAACTGTATCCTACCGAAGAAACGCCCCATATACATCCATCAAATTATAATTTATGCGTATCTTCGCACAAAATTACCATTCCGGCAACTTTTGCCCCAAACTGTATACATATATATAAGGAATAATTGATGAAAGGGATTGTTTATATTTTAAAACGCTTTTTGCCTCCTTATAAGAAGTATCTGCTTCTTACATTTATTTTCAACATTCTGACGGCCATACTCAATGTATTTTCGCTGGCTACCATCATCCCTATTCTGCAGGTGCTGTTTAAGGTGAATACAAAAACATATTCCTTTATCTCCTGGCAGAATGCCGATCATTCGCTGATAGACACCGCGTTGAATAACATAAACTGGTACGTAACCCGGCTGATTGAAATATACGGCAGTAGCTTCGCTTTGATGATGCTGGCCGTAGTGCTTGTGGTGATGACCTTGTTAAAAACAGGTACTGCCTACTTAGGTTCCTACTTTATCATCCCCATCAGGACTGGTGTGGTAAAAGATATCCGAAACCGGATCAACGATAAGATTCTTACCCTGCCGATCGGCTTCTTTACAGAGGAACGGAAAGGAGATATCCTGGCAAGGATCTCGGGCGATGTGAATGAGGTGGAGAACTCGGTGATGAGTTCGCTCGATATGCTTTTTAAAAATCCAATACTCATCCTTATCTATCTGACCACAATGACCATCCTGAGCTGGCAGCTTACCCTCTTTGTGCTGATTGTCCTCCCTGTGATGGGCTTTGTCATGGGAAGAGTGGGCAGGTCGTTGAAAAAAAGTTCTTTTGAAGCGCAAAACAAATGGGGTGAGCTAATGTCACAAGTTGAGGAGACATTGAGCGGTCTGAGAGTCATCAAAGCATTTAATGCGGAAAACAAGATCTCAGATCGGTTCCACACCGGTAGCAATCTGTTCAGGAGAATGTCGAACCGGATTGCACGCCGCCAACAGCTTGCACACCCCATGAGCGAGTTATTGGGAACCATCACCATCGCCATCGTGCTGTGGTTTGGTGGCTCATTGATCCTGGGAGGCAACGGGGTAATTGACGCAGCGACATTTATTTATTACCTGACCATATTCTACAGCATCATCAACCCCGCCAAGGAGTTGTCCAAATCGGCGTACGCAGTGCAACGGGGACTGGCATCGATGGAGCGGATCGATAAGATCCTACAGGCCGACAATCCCATATCCGATGCCCCACAGCCCTTACCTCTGCACTTCGATGAGAAAATAGAATACAAGGATGTATGGTTTACCTATAATACCGACTGGGTAATACGGGATGTGAGACTGACCATAGAGAAGGGAAAAACAATTGCGCTGGTTGGTCAGTCTGGCTCTGGTAAATCGACCCTGGCCGATCTCCTCCCCCGCTTCTACGACACACAAAAAGGTGGTATCTATATCGATGGCATTAACATCAAAGATGTCAAACTGCGAGATTTAAGATCACTGGTGGGTTACGTGAATCAGGAAGCCATCCTGTTCAACGACACCTTTTACAACAACATCGCTTTTGGTGTTGCAAAAGCCACGGAAAGCGAGATTGTGGAAGCAGCAAAGATCGCCAACGCACACGATTTTATCATGGCGACTGAAAAAGGGTATCATACCAATATTGGTGACAGGGGCGGAAAGCTCTCCGGCGGCCAACGTCAACGCATCAGCATTGCCCGCGCCATATTAAAGAACCCGGAAATCCTAATTCTGGACGAAGCGACATCGGCACTCGACACAGACTCCGAAAAACTTGTGCAGGAGGCTTTGGACAACCTGATGAAAAGCCGCACCACCATTGTGATTGCACATAGGCTGTCAACCATAATGAATGCCGACGAAATTTACGTCATGAAAGAGGGGCAAATTGTAGAATGGGGACAACATGCCTCTTTGTATACACAGGGGGGATACTATACAAAACTGTGCGATACGCAGGCCAATCTGATATAACCTACTGCTTGGATTGCTGCACGATTATAGCTTCTTTCGATATTTTATTCAATAGCCTGTCAACTGCCTCGAAAGGCGAATTGATGCTACGAAACTCCGGAACGATCTCTTTCATTGCTTTCACTGTACGCATATCATCATACTCGAAAGATGTCTTTATGAGGGCATTGATACTGCGGTTCACTTCTGTATATTCATACTCACGCACCTCGGCAATCATTATTTTTTCGTGGTAGGTGGGCTTGGTCTGCTCGGCTTTGTTCAGCAACTCTTCGTAAAGCTTCTCTCCGTGCCTCAACCCGGTAAATTCAATTTTGATATTTTTCGATCCGGAGAGACGAATCATCCGCTTGGCCAGATCCAGGATCTTCACCGGCTTACCCATATCGAATATGTAGATCTCGCCGCTCTTCCCCATTGATCCGGCTTCCAACACCAGCTGACAGGCCTCGGGAATGGTCATAAAATAACGAATGATTTCCGGGTGTGTCACTGTGACCGGGCCACCATGCTTGATCTGTTCCCTGAACAAGGGAATTACCGATCCGTTCGACCCCAATACGTTTCCAAAACGGGTGGTGATGAATTGAGTTGTTTTCTGCCCGGTTTTTTCAATGTGTTTAGCAAGAGACTGCACGTATATCTCACAAATGCGTTTGGAACACCCCATTACGTTAGACGGGTTCACTGCTTTGTCGGTAGAGATCATCACAAACTTCTGAGCGTTGTACTTTACTGCAAGGTCTGCTACGATCTTGACTCCCAAAATGTTGGTCTGTACCGATTCCGAGACATTGTCCTCCATCATGGGTACATGCTTGTAGGCAGCGGCATGAAAGATATACTGTGGCCGTGACCTTGAAAACACTTTCTCCATGCGAGATTCATTGCTGATGTCGGCAACCACAATTTCGGTGCGCAAGTCCCTCCATTTCTCCTGCAACTCAAGTCGCATATTATGCAGCGGCGTTTCTGCCTGGTCGATCAAAATAATGCTGTAGGGGTTGAACGAAGCCACCTGTCTCACTATCTCACTGCCAATGGATCCGGCTGCACCGGTGACAAGCACTCTTCTTCCTTCAATATTTCCTGCAATCTCCTTCATGCTGATATGAATAGGGTCACGCGGCAGGAGATCCTCAATTTGCACATCCTTCAACTGCTCCTTGCTGATGAGAGTTCCGTTCCATTCATTGATGGGAACTGTAGTCAGAAGCGAGATATTGTGATCGACAAAATTAGCCAAAAGGCTGGAGCTCTTGATCTCCTCCATCTTCTGGGGCGACACAATGATTGTCTTCACATCTTTGCTTTCCAGAGTCCTGAAAAGGTTTTCGTTATTGGCATAGATGATTACCCCCATCAGTTCCTTGCCAATCATGTGATTTTCGTCGGAAATAAAACCCAATACCCGGTAATTAAACTCGTTGTTGCCTTTCAACGCTTTGGCCACGCTGACACCTGCCTGCTTGGTTCCGTAAATAAAGACGTTTACCGGCTTCACCGTACTACCAGTGATAGCCTCATAGACCTCTTTGATCAGGATCCGGGAAAAGATCATCAGAAAAGTATTGAGCAAAAATATGGCCATAAATGTCACATTGGTGATATAGAATCCGGGATCAATTCTTTTTAATACCAATATAGCCAGGTAAGTGAATGCATAACCCAATACCAGGGCATAAATGATGCGCAACAAGTCAGAAAAAGAAGAGAATCTCAGGATTCCCCTGAACGTACGGAAGGAAATAAATGCTATCGCATTGAAAAGGATCAGCAGCAAACACAACGTCGTTCCATCAGTTCTAACCTCATGCGTCAGCCCGCCAAAACCGTATTTTACAAAATACATGAAGAGGCAAGAAAAAACAATCATGAGAACATCAATTGCCAGGATTGAAAATCGAGACAACACCCTATTTGACAAGAAGTTTCGTACAAACTCGCTCATAAAGACAATGTTAATTCAAATCTAATAAAGCTTCAAACAGACATACGAACAAATTCTGTGCCTTTCTACTGCAAGGAAGGGCTTCCAACTCGTTCGTTTGTTAATGTCGATACTCTTCGTTCATGACAGCCTCTCGGGACGTTTTTCCCTTTTCAATTAATTCGATTCCTTTTTTGATCAGGGAATCCTCTTTATAATACACCGCCCAAAAGGCTTCTTCACCGAAAAAATTACGCGCAATATAGGAATACATTGTATTCTCCAACAATTCACCTGATTCCTGAATATAGTAAGGTCTTCTCCTGATACCGTTATTGTCGGCAAAACTTACAAGATTCAACAAAAGCGGTTGTTGGCGAAGATGTTTATATAATTCCTGCCAGGTAGCAAAACTGCTCAATTTATCTCTGTACATGTCAGAATACACCATAGCATACCTCTCGTCCAGCCGGTTGTTCACCACAGCGTTATAATACGAGTTAATTCCAGAAGTATCGCGTGCAACAAAAACATCGGGCATGATACCGTCTCCTCCGTATACTGTTCTACCTCCGAGGGTTTTATAGGGAGTCAGATTGTTTGATGCTGTATCCACATTGATGTAGTCTCCTTCCAGATAACGGTTGATTGCATCCATCTCATATTCATCATACTTCCCTTTTTCATAACTACGCTGTATGGATCTTCCCGAGGCAGTGTAATACCGGGCAACAGTAAGCCTTACCGCCGATCCGTCCGGAAAGTTGCGCTGACTTTGTACCAGTCCTTTACCAAAGGTACGTCTGCCAATCACCAGTCCTCTGTCATGATCCTGAATAGCACCGGCAAAAATTTCGCTGGCAGAGGCACTCAACTCATCTACCAACACAATGACATCGTCTTCTTTACAAGTTCCCGAGCCATTGGCGTAATTGTCTGTGCGCGGAAAATTTCGCCCCTCTGCATAGACAATGAGATCTCCTTTGCGCAAAAACTCATTCACCATGGCGACCACGATATCAAGCGATCCTCCGGCGTTGCCTCTTAAATCGATCATGAAAGCTAGGGCGCCCTGGCTTTTCAATTTGGAGATAGCGGATATAAACTCACTGAAGGTGTTAAAACCAAAGTTCCTCCCCAGTTTAATAAAACCTATTTTGTCTGTGAGCATGTAGGCAGCATTAACACTGCTCATGGGAATATCTCCGCGGGTAACGGTAATTTCGACAAGACGGCTATCGTGATCACGCATAATGCCCAGCTTCACTTCCGATCCTTTTTCGCCGCGTAGTTTTTTCAGTACGTCTTCGTTCTGAATTTTCATTCCGGCAACCGTTGTGTCGTTTACCATCACGATTCTGTCCCAAGGCATGATACCTGCAGCTTCCGACGGGCCACCGGGGACGATGCTTGTCACAACAATCGTATCCCTCAACAGGTAAAAGCTAACGCCGATACCGGAAAAATGCCCTTCCAGATCTTCGTTTACACGTTTCATATCGGCAGCCGATATATACTCTGAGTGTGGATCCAGTTCCCGGATGATGTTGGGCAAAGCATCCTCCACAAGCTGACGCATATTGACCGTATCAACATAAGACTCACGAACATAGTTCAGCACCGCATCAATCTTGCCGGCACCATGTCCTGCTCCCGACCTGCCAAATTGACCATACTTGCTTCCGATAAATATGCCCAAGGCAATTCCAATGCCAATCCACAAGGGAAGCCATGTTCTTACTTTCTTCTCTGAATCCATCAATACCCTTTTTATCCTTTTATGCCATTTCTAAAGCAATCATTTCAATTTCTGCTCTTCGTAAAAGCTCGATGCCGTCGCTCAAGCGATAGGAGTCGGCATACACCACGCGTTTTATCCCGGCCTGAATGATCAGCTTGGCGCATTCTATGCAGGGAGATGAAGTCACGTAAAGTGTAGCCCCCTCACTGCTGTTGTTGGAGCGGGCTACTTTTGTGATTGCATTGGCCTCGGCATGCAGCACATAAGGCTTCGTAACGTTGTTATCATCTTCACAAATATTCTCAAAGCCCGCGGGCGTACCATTAAATCCGTCGGAGATGATCATTTTATCTTTCACCAGGAGCGCCCCCACTTGTCGGCGTTTACAATAGGAATTCTCGGCCCATATAAAGGCCATGCGCATATATCTTTGATCAAGTAATTCCTGTTTACTGTCGGTTTGTCTCATGCTTCTTATCAAACTGCTTTCAGACTCATATCGAGACTCTTCACGGAATGTGTGATTGCGCCCACAGAGATGTAATCCACACCGGTCTCAGCATACGTTCGGATTGTATCGAATGTTATTCCTCCCGATGATTCAAGCTCTACGCGTCCATCGACGATCTGCACCGCCCGGCGCGTAAGTTCGGGAGTAAAATTGTCGAGCATAATCCGGTTTACACCTCCTATCCGGAGAACCTCCTCAAGCTCTTGTATATTCCGGACTTCGATTTCTATTTTGAGTGATTTATTCTTCTCCTTCAGATACTTCTGCGCACCTCGGATGGCATTTCCTATTCCTCCGGCAAAATCGACGTGGTTGTCCTTCAACAGGATCATATCAAAAAGGCCAATCCTGTGATTCTCTCCTCCACCGATTTTCACAGCTTGTTTTTCCAGAATACGCATACCAGGCGTGGTCTTCCTGGTATCGAGTATCTTTGTCGATGTGCCCTCCAGTTGTTTTACATACTCATGGGTAATGGTGGCAATGCCGCTCATTCGTTGCATCACATTGAGCACCAAACGCTCCGTTTGAAGTATTGATTGCACTTTGCCGGAAACGACGAAAGCTATATCGCCCGGATTGACAGGCATACCGTCATCGATAAAAATCTCCAGCTTAAGGCTGTCGTCAAATTTATGAAATATGGTCTTCGCTATTTCCACCCCTGCAAGAATTCCTTTTTCCTTGATTAACAGTCTCGACTGTCCGGTTTCCTCCGCGGGAATGCTGCACAATGTGGTGTGATCACCATCGCCTATATCTTCGGCGAAGGCTAGTTCAATCAGATTGCTTATTAATTTATCTATGTCCATTGTCTCATTAAGATCGGCATTTTTGTTCTAAACACACAGCATACCGAAATTGTTATAATTTTACCAAAAAACTCTTACAAATGTAAGAAATAAACAGTTATATTTGCCGCTGATTATGGCTTTTTTAATCATTTGGGGTTAAAATTCCCGTCACTTCGGGTTAAATGGCGATAAATATCCATTCCGCTTGCGGCATGTATCTTTACAAATGTAACTTATGAAAGAATGAAAGTCATTTTGCTTTCTGTCGGGAAAACGGACAATAAACACTTTGTACAGTTGATTGAAGAGTATCGGAAAAGAGTAAATTTTTACATTCCCTTCGAGATGATCGTCGTTCCGGATCTCAAAAACAGAAAAACCATTTCAGAGAAAGAGCAGAAAACACAGGAGGGCAACGTATTGCTGAAATCATTGCAACCGGGAGATTGGGTTGTTTTGCTGGATGACAAAGGAAAACAATACACCTCCATAGAGTTTGCCCGATACCTGGAAAAAAAGAGCCACACGGTTCCGAAACGGTTGGTTTTTATGGTGGGAGGTCCCTACGGCTTTTCGCAGGATATCTACGATGCAGCAAACGAAAAGATGTCGCTTTCAAAAATGACCTTTACCCACCAAATGGTGAGAATGGTGTTTACAGAACAGCTTTATCGTGCAATGACAATTTTACACAACGAACCCTACCATCATGAATAAAACATTTCTTTTTATCGTCCTGTTTTTTGCCGTTGTGTTTCTGAATGCACAAGATATCACCGGCAACTGGGAAGGCATGCTGGAGATACAGTCCACCCGCCTCCGGATCGTTTTCCACATCGAAAAGAATGACTCCATATTGACCAGCACCATGGATAGTCCCGATCAGGGAGCCTTTGGGCTGCCCACTACGAGGAGCTCATTCCGGGATAATAAGCTGGAAATTATTGCCTCCGGCTTGGGTTTGTTTTACAGAGGAACATTAGAAAGTGATTCTATCACGGGCACATTCAGCCAGGGTGGCATTTCTTTTCCTCTCACGTTGCAGCGTTCCGGCGAGCCGCTGCTTCAACGTCCTCAAATGCCGCAGGAACCACTTCCCTATATTTCGGAAGAGGTCATTATTCAACACTCTGATAAAAGTTTTTCTCTTTCGGGCACACTTACATTACCCGACAGCCTGGGTGTCTTTCCGGCAATAGTGCTTATTGCCGGCAGCGGACCGAATGACCGCGACGAGACACTCTATGGGCATAAACCTTTTTTTGTTATTTCCGATCATCTCACAAAAAATGGCTTTGCCGTCTTGCGGTACGACAAGCGGGGTGTTGGTAAATCCACCGGCGATTACGACAAAGCCACTCTCCGTGATTTTGCTGATGACGCCGCAATGGCAATGAACTACCTGAAGCAGAGAAAAGAGATCGACAGCTCAAAAGTGGGTCTGCTGGGACACAGCGAAGGAGGCATTGTTGCCCCGATGGTAGCATCGGAAGAGAAAGGAGTCCGTTTGATGGTACTGATGGCTGCGCCCGGAACAACCGGCATTGAGGTAGTACTGGACCAGAACGAAATATCCATGCAGCAACAGGCTATGGAGCCCAAGACCATCGAAAAACTGCAGATGTTCAACCGCGAAATCTTTGAAAGCCTTCTCTCGTGGGATGGTTCAGAAAATCACCGCACAGCTTTACGTGATAAATTGCTGCATCTCTGGGAGCAACTGCCGATTCTGCTAAAAATGAAAATGAACAAAGAATCCTATTTGCGGAGTCAGTTCAATGCGATGATCAAACCCGGTTACCGGAGTTTTCTTGCTGCAGACCCGGCTTCTTACCTGGAAAAAGTTTCCTGTGCAGTATTGGCCATCAACGGAGAGAACGACCTACAGGTAGCAGCCGAAAAAAACCTCACCGCCATCAAAAAAGCTCTGGAAAAAGGAGGGAACGATTGCACGGTAACAAAAGTATACCCGGGATTGAACCATCTTTTTCAGGAGAGCGCGACGGGAAGAGTTGAAGAATATGCCAAAATTACACAAACAATTTCTCCGGAAGTACTTTCCGACATCACAAATTGGCTCATAAAAGAAACAGAATAAAATCGCCAGGATTTTCTTCAAGGAAGCCTCATGATAACAACAAAAAACGCCTGGCTGAATAATTATTCTTATTTTTGTAGATAAACTCACATAACAATGGCAAAAAGAAAAACAATTCTTACGGTTTTGTGGATAATCATCGCAGCAATTGCAGCAGCATCGGTTACCGCCCTGCTTATTTTTCCTCAGTGGAAAGGAATTTTTTTCGCTGGCATGGGTGGCTTCCTCATTCTTAATATGCTACTGTCGATGTTTTTCATCAAGAAAAACTTTAAAAGCTAACCCACATAACTAAACTCAAAACGCAGCAAATCAAGCATTTCCGGTATTGAGCTATTATTAACGCCTTCAAGCGACTCAACACTGTGCAGTACCTCTTTGGCATGCTTCTCTGACACCTTGCCGTAAAATTTCAATGCGTTCAATGCTGACTGACGGAGCAACAACGACTCACTCATCAAGTCTTGCACAGCCTGACGTAATAACAACGGCTCGCACACGCGTTCTCTGGCTTCGGAGTGAATGATGCAAATTCTTGCGAAAAGCCAGTAACCAGTAGTACGAATCCTTTCGCTCTCATTTTGTATCCAGTCATTGACCAGTGAGTCGGCAAAAGAGACTTCCTGAAAAAGATTTTTACACACCTGTTCCCGTATCTCCTGGTTGCCAATTCCGGCTCCCCATCTTTCTGCAGTGTCTCTTGTCAAACCATCTGCCGGATAGAGCATGGTAGCCAGGATTTTCAACTCTCGCACATCCTCCTTCCAAAGAATTTCAGCCAACATTTTACCAGCCGTATACTTTTTGGATATCTCTCGGATCCTTGGCAGATTGACTCCAAAATTCATCCGGTATCCCGCCCCCTTTGCACGCATGCTGGCAGAGACAACACCATCCATTGAAAGTCTCAAGTCGGTACGTATTTGTCGTAAAACAGTCTCTATAGATTCTTTTTCCACGTTTTTTGATCACAAAATTACGCTATTCGCATTGAATAATCTCATTTTTTGTCTATTTTTCATTATATTTGTGCTTTTAAACAAAATCCCTTACAATGAGACTTTTATTGATCAGCAATTCTACAAATCCGGGAGAAGGTTATCTGGACTATCCCAAAAACTATATAAAGGATTTTCTGGGAGAAAAAGCAAAGAATGCCATTTTTATTCCATACGCTGCCGTCACTTTTTCTTACGAAGCATACGAAGAAAAAGTAAATGCGCGTTTTGCTGAAATAGGCCATCATGTCACCAGCATCCATCGCTTCATCAACCCCATGGAGGCCATCGAGAATGCCGACGCCATTGTGGTGGGAGGCGGCAACACGTGGCAACTGGTAAAAATACTCCAGGACAAAGGACTGATGAAAGTCATCCGGAAAAAAGTAAAGAAAGGTATGCCCTACATCGGGTGGAGTGCTGGCTCAAACATAGCATGCCCCACGCTAAGGACAACTAACGACATGCCTATTGTGCAACCGGAGAAGTTCAAGACTCTAAAGCTGGTACCCTTCCAGATAAATCCGCACTATTTGGACGACAACCCGGCAAACCACGGTGGCGAAACGCGCGAAGCACGTATTCAGGAATTCATAGAGGTAAACAGGGAAGTGTACGTGGTAGGTTTACGCGAGGGAACCATGCTGCTCCTTGAAGGGAAGGAGCTGACACTCATAGGAAACCGCAAGGCTCGCATCTTTAAATACGGGCAGGAACCGTTGGAGCTATCCAACGAAGATGACTTTGGTTTTCTTTTGTAATAATTCCATTATTCGGAAATTACTCTCACAGCAAAATTTGTTCCGATGAGCTCACACAAGGTATCAATACAACCGTCTGCGTCGATATTTTCGAAGATCATTCACGACAGTAGATCCTTAGGAGTCCTCCTGCTTTTATGCACATTCCTTTCGTTGCTATTCACCAATATCAAAGCAACGGGAATTCATTACGCCAACTTTTGGGAAATCGTGATCCCCGGATTTCGTCAGTTGCATCTGCCCGACACCCTTGCACACTTTATTAATGATGCATTAATGACGCTCTTCTTTTTTCACGTGGCCATCGACATTAAACGTGAGGCCACATCCGGAGAGCTTTCCTCACCACGAAGAATGATGCTGCCTGCTGTTTCTGCACTGTTCGGCGTGGCCATTCCGGCTTTGATTTTCATCCTTATCACCGGAGGTACCACCTACACACGGGGGTGGGCAATCCCCACAGCTACAGACATTGCCTTTACCCTGGGGATTGTAAGTTTACTTGGAAAAGCTGTACCTCATTCCATGAAAGTGTTTTTGACAGCCCTGGCCATCATCGATGACCTTTGTGCCATTCTCATCATCGCCTTTTTTTACGGATCGAACCCGCAGCTCACATGGCTCCTGATAGTCGCCGTACTAGGTGTCGTTATTTTCTTTGTAAATCGTCGCTTACAAAACAAGGTGGGCACCTTCCTCATGATCCTGCTGGGCATAGGTATGTGGTACTGCATGTACAGGTCGGGCATACACGCTTCATTTGCAGGTGTAGTTCTTGCATTTTTGCTCCCGACGAATAAACTGGCTACATTTGAGAAACATCTCAGCTTTCCAGTGAATTTCATCGTAGTCCCCATTTTTGCACTAGCTAACACGAGCATCGTCATTTCTTCTGCAGCCATAACGGGCCTAAGCTCTCCACTCTCCATTGGGATCATTCTGGGACTGTTTCTGGGCAAGCCACTTGGGATCACCACAGCTGTTTACCTGATGACCAAATTGAGGCTTGTGCGGTTGGGAGACAAGATAAACTGGTTTCAGTTTATCGGGGTAGGCATGCTGGCCGGAATAGGCTTCACGATGTCAATCTTTGTATCGATACTCGCTTTTCATGACCACGAAATGTTGCGCGATATTGCCAAACTCTCCGTGCTCATTGCTTCAGCCCTGGCGATGATTGTGGGGTATATCTGGTTGAAACTCTTTTCGAAGGCGAAAAAGTGGAAGGAAACGGAAATCCACTCGTAAATGCACCACACTGGGGCCAAAATTTAGATCTTTGGCAATTAACACTTTAACAGCCAAAGATCTAAATAAAACTTCATTTTTTTAAATTGCATTCTTTAAAAACGATATGTCAACCCACCGCGAACAAACGGTCGTGTATACTCTAATTCGTACACGCGAGATACATCTCCCATATAAGTGTATGCCGGGCTGTTCAAAACATTCACTGCTTCTACATAAAATCTCAGACTCTTGGTGATATTATAAGAACCGTTTATATCGAGTTGCCAACGGGCATCTACCCACAAGTCCTCATCCTCACCGGCACCCAAAGCGTAAATGAACTTCCCGTTATAATTCGCAGATGCTTGCAAAATCACCTTAGGGGTTGAGTAGCTTAGGGCAATGTTGCCCGTATGGTCTGCCTGACCCGGTAATCGCAATTCCCCTCGAAGGGCGTTCGTCGTTGCTTTAGAGTGAACATAGGTATAATTACTGGTAAATACCAAATTTTTCAGGAAGCCTGGCAAGAAAGAAAGGCTCGAGTTTAATGTCAATTCAAGACCATAAACATGGGCTGCCTCTCCATTTTTGGGTTGGATAAAAATATATTGGTCATCCTGGTTCGGATTAAAGTATGGATTCGCAGGATCATTCAATACACCCTCGCTCAGGTATTGAAATTTATCGATGTGTTTATAGAATAAACCGGCAGATAGAATTCCGATATTTTGCAGGTATTGTTCAAACAGCAGATCAAAGTTATTAGCATAAGCCGCTTTTAACCCGGGATTTCCCATTTCTATCTTACCCAGGTCGGGGTTAACATTTACTGTAGGCATAAGCTCTCCGATATTCGGACGTGAATAACCGGTAGTCCATGCAAGACGTAACAATGAATTTTTGGCAATATCGTATTTAAATTGCAGGTTTGGCAATATCATCGTGTAATTTAATGCCGAATCAGCGTCAGTAGCAATAAATGCATTGTATACTGGAGTCTCGGTGCCTGGAAGTTGTCCACCATTTACGTTTGGATCGGCATCTTTATTATACCTGAAAATCCGTTTGGCTTTATAATCCACGTTCGTATTTTCAATACGGGCACCGGCTATCACCAACAATTTATTGAACTGCGAGCGGTTCATAATATATCCGGCCAAAATATTTTCATCCGCTAAATAATCGACAGTGTTTTTCCCCAACTCTGTACGATATTCATCCAATTCAAACCGGTCGGGTCTGTTTTTGATAAACTGCTGTATGGCATCAACATTTGCAGTAGGTCCAAAATTTATCCCATTACTCAGGAAGTCAGACGTTTGGTTTCCCTTGTGTAAGAATTTTTTCAATTGGGTATCACCATAATCAGGACTTGTATTATCTGTAATGGGACTGATACTGAGTATCGTCGCTGTTTCAGGACGGCTGTGTCTGTTATGCATAAATTTCCCCTTCGCTCCAAATGAGAAGATCGACGCAAATTGATCCGCAATAAAATAGTTCAAGGATGAATTTAATCGGAAAGTGAAATTCTCACCGAGGATATCCCTGTCATTATTATCCACCGTATAGAAATTGTATCTCGAAGGGTCATCCGCGGCCCCTCCAAACGGAGGATTATAAATATAACTCGACGATAAAAACCGATCCTGATAGTCAGGTATCACAGCCAGGATAGTTCCATTGGGAATACGAATCGGCCGTCCCGTACCATCATCAGTACCTGCAATATTCTTGTTATTGGCACGCCAGTCGGGTGTTTGAAATCCATATTGCCCGTTTATGGCTGTCCTCTTGTTTCTTGAATAAAACAATCCCCCGTCTATTTTCCAATTTCCAAGCGTGGTTTCGCCATCTAAATTAATATTGTAACTATCGATTCCGATATCTTGGTGGGTGGTTTGTAATATATCCGTTGTGCGATCGGTACCCAGCCTTCCATCATCAAACAGATAGAAGTCGCCGCGATAACGATAACGATGACGATAACGTGTATCCAAATCATGCCGTTTACTATACATCCCGCTCAGCACGAACCGTGTATTTAAATTGGGAGCATAATCGAGGGCAACCGTCCCTCCCATCCGGGTACGACTCCCCTCCTGGTAGCGATGACGAAAATCGGTCGGCATATAAGTGCCCTGCATGCGCTCAATCGCATTTCCATCCTGATCTTTCACGTTTTTGGGGAGCCAGGTCTGAGCTTCCAGCCGGTCGTAACCGTTGTACGACTTATAGAAACTCAGGTTAGCCGCAATTCCAAATACCCCTTCAGGATTTTTCTCATTACTCCAAAATCTTTTTGAATAGCCGGCTTTGACGTTGAATGGCAATGTCCCGCGCAAAACATTGTAGCCAGAACCCACATCGACGGAGCCCCTGCCCTTCAATGAGCGCGCGGTTGCGGTACGCATATTGATAACTCCTGAAATAGCATCACCATCATTAGACGGGAGCAAGGTTTTCTGGACTTCCATCGAGGCGATGATGTCGGAAGGGATAACATCAAGGGAAGTATTCCTGTTTCCATTTTCTCCAGTTACTCCCATCATTTGCTCACCATTCACATTTATATTCACAAAATTTGCGGGCGTGCCACGTAACTGTATTTCGGCTCCCTCACCTCTATCGCGGGTAATAGTTACACCACTCAATCGCTGCAATGCTTCTGCCACGTTCAGATCGGGGAATCGTCCCATTTGATCGGAAGAGAGAACATTCATCATATTGTCGGCTGTACGCTGTTGATTCAAAGCGCGTTGTTGTCCGTCCAGCACAGCCGATACAACAACCTCTCCCAACACAACCTGATCTTCCTCCATGGTGAAATCTCTATTCACCGTTTTACCCGATTCAATATGTATCGTTACCTGAATAGGTGTATATCCCAGATAGTTCACGACAAACTCTTTGGTTCCGGCCGAAATTCCTCGTAGCGTATAATACCCATTCATGTCCGTGGCCGTACCCAATGTGCTGCCTCTCAAAACAATGGAGGCGCCTGGAAGTGTGTTTCCATCCTTATCAAAAATTCTACCGGTCAAATTTCCTTGCCCCTGAGCGTAAGCACTTAAAGGAGCAATATACAATAAGATAGCCAATAAGCTAAGACATTTCATTATTTTCTTCATAGCATTCATTATTAATTATTTATACACTAATTGAGAGTTAGAGTTTGTGTGTTTTGTCCTTGTTACCCCTTGTCATGGCAATTCATTTTGTAAACTGCTGCTCTATTGGTATGACAAATGCCTGCGGAATACCTGTACCTTTATCGGAAGTATATGCCACATATTTTCCGGAATAACTAAAAGAGGGGTGCACATGATCTTCCTGCGGATTCCCTTCTTTAGGTGCCTGCAATGAGTTGGGCCAGCAAATAATACGCGCTTCGCCTGTTTCAAGGTTAAGCAAGGTAAGTGGATTGCTGTAGGAGTCCTGAGAGTCTGAGATAAACCATTTCATGTCTCTGGAAGACCTTCCATGTCCAAGCTTTATCTCGTCATCGGTGTAATGCACGGTAAAATCTTCTCCTTGCTTATTTATTGAGCAAATTGAAACAGGCTTGGACCCGGGAACATTTTTTCTGAAGAAAAAGAATCGCTTTCCATCCGAGCTCCAACTTGCATGGGTTGCCCTAAAACCAACAGGCATCATTAAAAAGGGTTTTCCAATTCCCGTACGGGCATCCACCATCCATGATCTTGCTCGTTCCTCTAATGGAAGCGACATATCATTTTGGTTATCGGGATAGTATGTAAATGTAAAAGTATTGGGATCCGTTGGATTGATCATTGGATGCGAAAATCCATCTTGAGATACATATACTTTTTCAATTTTATTTTCGGGTATATACAATCGATATACCTCCATTACACTTCCTCTGGTACCAAAAGTTACGAGTGAGTAATTTCCATCGTTCGTGAATAACGCCGAAAAACGAACTTCTCTGCCGTCGGCCAGCTCACTCAGGTCAAATACAACCTGTTCTTTCAGCTCTGCCACATCAACTGCATAAAGTTTATCACCTGAAAGAAACCAAACCTCTTTACCGTTTGGATGGATCGTGTACGAGCCTGTAAGCTCGCGGTCACTTATTTTTGTGACGACTCCGGTCTCCAGGTCAGAGCGAAAAAGTTTGGGAACTTCTTCACGCCAGCTTTTAAAGACCACGTAACGGTCGTCGTGCGTAAATGCAGATGCTTCAAAATAAGGCATATTACTCATTTTTTCATTTGAAGTAATTTGCCATACTTCAGCTCCTGTTACGGGATCATTGAATATATCCCTTTCGGAGTCGGCTTCCGATGTATGGCTGCAACCACCTGAAATCAGAACCATTACCCCCAGCAACGGCATAGTTAACTTGCTACCAAAAAAATTTCTCATGATTTCATTCTTTTACATGTATGTTATTCATTCATTAAACGGGCGATCTCTACTCCGGCCGTGATTACGGCTCCCACTCCCCGGGGATCATTGGGTTTGGTATCACGATCAAGATAAAAATTCAGGTCAGGGCCTATCGGCATACTTTCGCAGATACCTGATACGATACCCGTCTTAATGTCAATCATCCTTTCTATAGCGTTCCACCCCCGTAGCGCATTCTTCCTATATGACCGGTCAATCCATCCCATCCTCACGGCACGGGCCATGGACAGGGTAAAGATGGCAGTAGACGATGTCTCTTCATACGATTCCGGCATATTCAATACCTGATGCCACATACCATTCACATCCTGATATTCTGCCAGGTTTTTCAGCTGTTTCCGATGAATGTCAAGAATGGTTCCGTATTGTGGGTGTGACTCGGGCAAATGTAATAATGCTTCAGACACGGCCCATACCAGCCACCCGTTGGCACGGCCCCAAAACTGCCCAAGAGGTTCATCGCGTGTGATGTTCCACCCATGATGATAGAGTTTCATCTCCTTGTCATACAGGTATCGGTCATAATTAATTATTTGCCTGATTACCTCGTCATTGTACTTCTCTTTTCCACTTAATCTGCCATAACGTAACAAAAACAGAGAACTCATAAAAAGGTCATCTGCCCAAATTGTCCATTTGGGTTCCGGTCTTACAAAGGTTCCATCCGGCAGTCGTGGCTGTACATTCATGACAAAATTTTCCATACGGGTCAATAATGGCATCATTCCTTCTGGTAAAAATCCATGAAGAAAAAGTTCAATAAAAGGAAGAGCAGGAGCACTTGAGTCGTCCAGCATAGAACAGCGGAACATACGATAGTTTTGTGTACGCAGAGAATTCTGCTGTTCATATTGTCGGCGAAAGAGCGGTTCGGTCTCAAGCGTAAAGAGACAATAATGTTTGACAAACTCTTCGTACTTAAGATCTCCCGCCTGACGGCCAAGGGAAAGGATACCGAACATTGTTGTGCCGTTCGCATAATGCCACTCTGTGTAGGCATGTTTCTGAAATGCCGCATGTCCCGGAATCCGTATCTTCATTTGTGTATAGCGGGGAGGCTCATGTACTTTACCATGAAGGTCGCGATAACTTTCTAAGTTATATACAATTCCGTCGTCAGCGAACCCTGCTGTATTCAGTGCTCCAAATGAAACCTTCCCATTTCCGGCCACCAAAAAATGATTTTTCTGGGCCTTTAATTCAATTGTCTTGTAATGTGAAAATTCATAGATGCCATAGGCAACTTCGTCGGGAAAGGCAACACCTTTTTCTTCGACCTGAAAAACTTTTTCACCGTTGATATATACAGTACACGCTGTATCGGCTGTAAAGCCGAACCGGTACATCCCGCCCTCCTGTGCATCGATCGCCCCGGATGCACGCACAGTCCCTGTTCCCGGTACCGTGGCAAAAGGTGTTGCATCCACAATGCAGGGAAATGCCAAAGGTTTTTGCTGTGTTGGTTCCAGTTCGAAGGAAGCATCTGATATGATACGATCCGCAACAACCCTGACATATTCAATCGGCGTGACTGTATCGCTGTGGCAGCCTGATAATATGACAAGGAAGGCTGCCGGGAAGAGAAGATGCGATAGCGATCTTATTCTCTCCCACTTATATCCTCTTATACTCAGCCGCTGCTGAGGAAAAATAGCGATTGGATTCATATCTTTTTCTTATTCGTCTCCTTGTAAATCAGTTCGCCCTGTTTCGAAAAAGTCAACCGGTGACGTGTCTCACTGTTGAACAGACTTATTTCATAAATAATCTCGCTTTCATTTGCTGTTTTTGTAATTCTCGACTCGTCGATTGGGACAATACCAAGCGCCTGAACAATCACCTTTTTTACTCTTTCAGGCAACTCGGAATAATTCAGCGCTTCCGATTTCTGCAGTGCCACAATGTTACCTGCCCCGTCCATTGTGGTATGGAAAATTTTTGAGCGTGTCGGACTCTCATAAATCGTTGACTGGATGTTATAGGCCTGCGCTTTTACATCGAAAGTTAACTTATCCAACAACCCGTTTCCTACAATTGAGATAATTTTCTTTTCCAAATTATCCGGCAGGTCAACTCCCAGAAAATGATGGATGACCGACTGGTCTCCTTCTTTTCGGATGCGATTTCCTCCAAATCCCATCATCCCTTCCAGGTCATTCGTCAATTTTGGTGCAACCATAATCCGGCGGGTTACGCCTTCGATAGTTTTGCCGTTATCCAGTAAAAGAGTCGGTTCGAGGAAATAAATTCCTTTTTCTTCCGGAATCCTCAGGGTCACTCTTTGTTTTACTGACTGATAGCCATCCACGGAAACGCTGTAGGAAACATTGCCCAG
Organism: Proteiniphilum sp. UBA1028; assembly: GCF_002316955.1. NCBI lineage: Bacteria > Pseudomonadati > Bacteroidota > Bacteroidia > Bacteroidales > Dysgonomonadaceae > Proteiniphilum > Proteiniphilum sp. UBA1028. The sequence continues at coordinate 12,452 of NZ_DCEN01000032.1, read as the reverse complement.
GATCTCACCCGATGGCTTTTTAATCGTTACCGATAGTCTCCCGGCCTGGGCTTCGGGAAAATCATTCCAGATACTAACCATTTGAACATTGGAAACACCGGGTCTGTATATCTTTTTGTCCTTATACCATTCGCGCACCTGAAGCATGTCGATAGATAAGCCGACAGGTTCATTTATTTTTTTTAGTACCAAAAGGTTGGGTTGCGGCTCCAGTCCCTCTTCAATATCGCCAAGGAAAAAACTCTGTCCGTTGACCCATCCACTCAGCAGAGCGAAAGGTGCCCAAGCCTGGATACGGGACGAACGGAAAAAAGTTCCCAAGTCAGCATGCAGATCGGCCAGTAGTTGCCCGATAAGCTCTTTGTCGTAATAAAATACTCCCCACCCGCTGGCTGTGCGGCTTGTCTTGAAATTTTCTCTCGGCTCAAGCAGCCCGTACTCGTTTGTCCATAGCCTGCATGATTCCAGAAGAGTCATCGGCTTCGTGTCGGGAACAGGATATTGCGGGTCAGTAACAATGTTTTCAGAATATTGATAAATATGTTTCGCAATAAAATCGTCTTCACCCCATAAACGTGTGGGATCATACTCTCTGAGCTCCTGTTTCAATTTTTCGAGACGGACATTTCCCTCGTTTTCCTGATCCCAGGCAACAATTGAAGGATGATTCACATTTTGTCGGACCCAGCGTTTAAATTCAGTCTCAGCCTCTTCCAAATCCTCACCCACAGGTTCATCGTCATGCATATAGCGCCATTCATCCTGAAGCATGATTCCTTCCTGATCTGCTATTTCATACCACTTGCTATATCCGTGACCGAGGTGGATGCGTAAATAATTAAAGTTGTAATCCTGAACAGCGGCTCTAAGGAACTTTCGTATCTGATTCTCATCAAACATAAAATCTGCCCAGCGCGTCAGAGCTCGCACAAAGGCGATATTTTCCGCTCTGAAAATTATTTTTTGCCCGTTTAGAAGCACATCTTTTCCGCTCGTCTTAATACTTCGGTAGCCAAACATTTCATCTTTTTCGGCCAATATCTTTCCGTTGTTGTCGGTTACTTTTACATTCAACCGGTAACATTTGGGATTCCCTTCCTTTCCCGGTGACCAGAAAGTCAGCATGGTTGCCGGAATTTCGATTGAAGTGGTTTCCATGCTGTTTTGATTTATTTTTATGGCTGTTTCTCTGCCGGTTAGTTTGTCATATCTGTCAAACACCGATGCAGTGATTGTTAAGTATGATGCTGAATCTGCCTTACTTTTTACTTCTACGTCACAAACAATGATTCCTTTTTCGGTATCGGGCAATATTTTCACATGACTGACAGCAACAGATTGTTCCAAATCAATCCAAACATCATCCCAAATGCCCGGTGCACGGGTATTTCTCCACCATTCCGACGAGTTTTCCTTCGAAGGCGAAGAGGAGATGTTCCAACTTCCGACACGAATAACAAGTTCATTCTCGCCTTTTGTCTTTAATGCACGAGAGATGTCAAATTCTGCATGTGAATAAGTAGAATGATGATCATATCCAATTTCAATCCCATTTAACCACACCGCCGCATTGTATTTTGCCCTGACATGAAGCACCGCCCCGGGATAATCCGGTTCATTCAACACAAAATGAGTACGGTACCAAACATAATCATACGGAATTTCCCTACTGTCAATACCATCCAGATCATCTTGCAGCAAAGGTTTTGCCATGGTGATAATCCCAGGCACCTGCACTTTGGAATTGTATTCGCGAGGCATCTCATCACCCATGGAGATATCCCAGACGCCATTCAGCGAAACTGTTTTATTTGGTTTTCCGGATTCTATCCGTTGACCGTTTATAATGACGTTTTTTAATTCAACCTTCTCTGCATTGCGGATCCGCACAGGCTGTCCCGCTTCTTTTACCATCATATCCTGAATGGTTACATGCTGAATAGCTTTTTTCTCAAAACCCGAAATATCAACGCCAAACTCTTTGGCATAATTGCATGATATATTTTCAAACAGAAAGTTATTGAAAAGGGTAGGATAATTTTCCTTGCTTTCCGATTTATAATCAGGATCAAATTTGATAGCCGCCGATACGGAATCGACCGTTATATTGCGTACCCGGACATTTTCAATAAATCCTCCCCTGTCCAGATTCGATTTAAAATAGATAGCGTTTTCCGCTTTTGGTACGGTCACATTTTCCACAAATATGTTCCGAACACCACCCGACATTTCACTGCCAATGCAGATTCCGTTCGTAGCCGATTCGAAAATGGAGCTGCGGATAATGACGTTTTCGGTGGGACGTCCCACGCGCCAGGCATCATTGTCTCTTCCCGCCTTAATGGCCACGCCATCGTCTTCAGAAATAAAGTGGCAATCTTCAATAAGTATGTTGCTGGACGATTCCGGGTCGCACCCGTCGCTATTGAGGGTCTGACTGTTAACAAAGACCCTCCTGACTGTGATATTATTGCAATACACAGGATGTATAAGCCAAAATGGTGAGTTGGTAAGAGAGATATCTTCTATCAGGATGTTGTTACAACTGAACAGTTCAATGAACGCCGGGCGAAGATAATATCCTTCACCAAACAGACGCTGATGCACCGGGACTCCGGTTCGGCCCATTTCGCGGAGCATTTTTTGTGCTTTACTCTGTCTGGGTTTCCAGTTGGCTATCTCCGCTGCACCGTTTCCATCCAGCTTTCCCTTACCGGTAATAGCAATATTGATGGCATTATAGGCATAAATAAGCGGTGAATAGTTGTATAGTTCAGTCCCTTCCCAGCGTGTCAGCACCAAGGGAAGATAATCTTCACTACGGCTACTGAAAATAATTTCGCATCCTTCTTCAAAATGAAGGTTCACGTTGCTTTTCATGAATATGGAACCACCCACGTAATATTTGCCGGATGGCACGATCACTTTACCCCCTCCTTTTTCGCTACATTTAACGATGGCTGCATTTATTGCAGGGCGACAATCAAACCCTTCTTCATTTTTTGCGCCAAAATCGGTAATGATGTAGTTCACATCGGGAAAAATTGGTGGAACAATATTCTTTTCAATCTCTTCCACTTTATTCCATTCAACCTGAGAGAACAGGGACGATGAGGAGCAAAGCATCATGAACAAAAGCAGGTACATTGATCGTGTCGTTTGCATCACGTTATTCATTTTGATAGGTTATCAACCTACTCGGTTTGTATCCAATCCGGAACGCCCTCATATTCAGCCTATCACCTTCATTTAATTGGATAGGTCGGGTGTAAAGAAACCAATGCTCCTCAGTATATCCCCGTCCGTTAATTTGATAGGCAATGGATGACCCGGGGGTATTACTCTTTACCTGAATTTTATTTGTTCCGGTTTTCACACAAACAGGTGGTTCAACAATGGGTTGTTCTCCTCCAGGCCAAAGCTTTTCACGAAGTTCGGCTTCTGTTAATCCCAAGTATGGGTTATAACACTTATTCCACGCTTCCATCTCGCCTCTCAATCTTTCAACTTCTTTTGAATACGCCGGGTTATCAATCAAATTTTTCATTTCGTGCGGATCATTGTTAACATCATACAATTCTTCAATCTTTCGGGGTTTTTCAAACCAACGACTTGTTTCTTTATTTAATTTACCTTGTTTAAAAAGACGTACCATATTTTGCATCATGGGCATATTCAGGCGAGAAAGAATTTCCATATATCCCGATTTTTCGGGGAGATAATTGCGCACATACCTGAATCTTCCATCACGCACGCAAGTTTGTCGTTCAACTATTTCATCAAGTCTGTCACGCGCTCCATAGACGTAATTTCTGCTTTCTCCTTTAAATTTCCCCAAGAAAGGGATACCATGCATATAATCTGGAGGCAATATATTGGCCAATGACAAAATAGTGGCAGGAATATCAACAAACATATGCAGGTCATTGTCCACCATACCTGCCAATTTTCCATCAGGAAAACGAACCATAAACGGCACCAATGTTCCGCTCTCATACAACTCCCTTTTCTGTCGAGGCATCGGGCCACCATTATCGGAATACCAAATGATGATCGTTTCATCCAATAACCCTGCTTCGTCCACTTCATCAATAAATTGTTGCACCTGTTTGTCCATCTCGTGAATATTACTGTATGCAACGGCCCAATCGCGACGGGTAGTTTCATCATCAGGATGGTAAGGAGGTGGGATAATACTGTCAGGATGAATCACTAGCGGTTCATTTGCCCGTTTCCAAACTTGAGACTCATGAGAAACCTCCATATTAAAAATGGCAAAAAACGGTACACCATCGGGACGATGCTTCCAATGCGCTGTTTTTCCGTTTTCATCCCATGCCGTTAATGGTACGGTAAATTGATAATCCATTTTTGCATTATTCGTACAGAAATAACCGGCAGCACGTAGATACTCAGTATAGCATTTCACTCCCCTTTCCGGCACTGCTTCATAAGGTGGCACCAAGCCTTCCGTAAGAGGCTTTGTGTTCGAAGTACGCATGTAGTTTGCGCCAAACGACGTTGGGAATAAGCCGGTAATGAGTGATGCCCGGGAGGGAGCGCTCACTCCAATCGTTGTGAACATGCGGGTGTAACGGATACTTTCCATGGCAAGTTTATCCAGGTTGGGCGTATTGGCATACATATCGCCGTAACACCCAAGGTAGGGGCTGATGTCTTCGGCCACGAGGCACAAGATATTGTATCTCTTTTCGTCAGCTTTTGACCTTTCTGGTTCTAAAGCGGTGGCTGATGAAAGCACGATGGGACTTCCCAACGCCAATAGAATGCTACTCCTGTAGTTCATGCGCTTATTCCTTATCAGTTAATGACACCCTTTGTTTCCATTCTTTGAACATTTTGTCCATGCTTTGCACTATTTCAGGATGTTTTGATGCCATGTCTTTTGTTTCGGAAGGGTCTATTCGCATATTGAACAGTGACCAGGAATTTTCCAATCCGTGCTTTACCAGCTTCCATCTCCCGTCTCTGGCTGCTTGTCCATGCTGCCACTCCCAGAAGATTGGTCTCTCCCGTTTCGATTTTTGATGGTAGATAACCGGCATCAAGGACTCTCCCTCATACGGTAATATTTTTCTGCCGTTGAACTCGGAAGGATAGGGCGTTTTTGTTAAATCGACAAAGGTGGCCATGATATCAATGAAATGACCTGTGAAATCTGAGTTTCGGTCAGGCTGCTCCAACCCGTTCTTCCAGGAAATAATCAGAGGGGTGGCGATACCGCCCTCATAACTATAATTTTTAAAATACCTCAGTGGGGTATTGCATACATTTGCCCAATTTTCACCCAGCGATGTCCAACTGGTCAGGCTCCCTATCTCGCCGTAACTACCGGGAAGTTCCACCACTTCACCCGAAGCGCCGTTATCCGAAAGAAAAATAATCAGCGTGTTGTCGAATTTTCCCTGCTCTTTTAATTTATCAAATAACTTGCCGATGTTTTGATCCATACGGTCAATCATGGCTGCGTAAACCTCCATCTTACGTTCTTCCTCAGCTCGTTGTTGGGGCGTGAGCGAATTCCAATCGGAGTATGTCGGTGACGACAGCTGATAGCGATCATCAGTAATTCCCAATTCTTTTTGTTTTTCGAACCTAGCTTTCCGAATTGCCTCATACCCTCCCGCATATTTTCCTTTGTATTTTGCAATGTCTTCAGGCCATGCCATAAGTGGATCGTGGGGAGCCGTATATGCCATGTAAAGAAAGAACGGACGTTCATCGTCCCGATACTCGTCTAACCAACTGAGGGCATATTTCGTGAAATAATCGGTCGTATAAAAATCGGGCTCCATGGGAGTATAAGGAGCATACTCTTTATCTTCGATACACCAAATACGATTATGCTTTTTTTGAGCGGGTATTCCCTCTCCGAACCTTTGGTTCCCGGGATTAAAATAATTGCACGCACCATCCTTCAATCCATAATAATGGTCAAATCCACGTGTTCGCGGGTTTTCCATCCCGTGGTGTTTACCCGACCACAACGTGATATAGCCACTGCTTTTAAGATATTCACCCAGTGTCATACTATTTTGAAGCGGTTGCCTGAATTTCTTATCATATCCATTCTGTTGCGCATATAGACCGGTTAAAAGGGCTGCCCGAGATGGAAAACTTTTCGATGTGTTATAGTATTGGGTAAATCTTACACCGCTCTTGGCAAGGGCATCTAAATTGGGCGTCTCTATTTCACTACCATACGAACCGATGTCTGACCACCCCAGATCATCTGCACAAATTAATAAAATATTCGGAAACGGATGTTTGTCCCTTTTGTCTTTATCCGAGGCCTGACATAAGGATGAAACCATGCATGCGGAGACAGTCAGTGTCTTAAAACTATGTATGTTTATCATTTTTATATTTTTATGAACTTTTTTTAATCTGTTTCAGGGAAGTTCCTCATCCGGCCTTCCAGACGGGGGTAGGTTTCCCAAATCTCTGGGTTTTCCCCAAGACGTGAATCCCGGGTCGATATGAGTTTTTTCGTTAATCTGGCTTTCATTTCCATAACAACATCAGTATAAGAGCTGTTTTCTACCAGATTTATCATACAGTCTGGATCGTTTTTCAGATCAAACAACTCATACTCAGATCGCTTATCTACAGCTGCCCGAAAAAAGGGAGCAATCTCTTTTTCATTCTGATGATCAATAAGAAACTCTTTTGATGGCGATGAATCAATATCAAAATATCCATTGTCCTGTTTCCGAATCTCATTATTTAAGGACAATTCCTGCGGATCTCCTGCCGGCCATCTTTCCGGGTGAAAGTTTCGGATCAATAAATAATTCTTCCATCTTATGCACCTTACCGGATATCCTGTATTATTGTACCGTGCGTGAGTGTGGCGTTCCCTTCCTGCAAAAATGACGTTCTCTGAATTGTTTATGCCGGAAGTTAAAAGGGGTATTAAACTTTTCCCGCTATATGGTATATCCGATTTCAAATTTGCCGCTTCAATGATGGTGGGGGCAAAATCAACGGCGCTAACCAGCGCTTCGATGACTTGGGATTGTTTAAATTTGTCTAGCCAACAAATTGCGAGCGGCACGTGAATGCCTGCATCATAACAATTTGCCTTTGCACGGGGAAAAGCCATACCATTGTCTGCGGTAACGATGATAATCGTATTCTTAAATTCACCAATACGTTTCAGTTCCTCAATACATTGCAGTAACTGATTGTCAAACCATTCAATTTCCACAGCATAATCAAGCAAATCGCTTTTAATTGAGTCGTTATCGGGTAGGAATCCAACGGATTTGGCGTTATCAAGGGAATATCCAGCTTCTTTCCATGACTCTTTCTCATAAGGCCGATGCGGCTCATGGGCACCAAACCAGAAATAAAATGGTTGCTTCTTTTTTCGTTTACCAAGAAACTTCTTGAAGTTAGCTGCATAATCAATTTTTGAAATTCCACCATAAGGAGGGATCAGTTTCTCATCGTTATATTCATGACCTGCCGGATTATGCGGCCTCCCCGACACTTTCCAATCTCCCGGACCCCATCCTTTACCTGTATAACCTATTTGATATCCGTTTTTTTGTAAAATATCCGGGAAACAGACATAACCTACAGGGAAAGAACTTGCATGTGTTCCTGCACTCTCCAACTGCCAGGGATATAATCCGGTCAGTATACTTGCCCGTGATGGGCTACTGCCGGGAGAGGTGACGTAAGCATTGGTAAAGAGTGCTCCCCTGCTTGCAACAAAATCGAAACCAGGTGTGGAAACCATCCCGTTCCCGTAGGCCGATGCATGTGGGAAAGATTGATCATCGGCAATCACAAAAAGTATATTGGGCTTCGTCTCCTCTTTTCCATTACACGACGTAAGAGGGATAAAAGGGATAATGGCAGTTGTATATCTTATGGCTGTTCTTATCATGGATTACATTTTTTAGTTTGCACTATTATATATAATTCTATTTCCAAAAATAGATAAATTTATACCAATGCATATTCTCTAAATAATGCAAATAGGGTGGACAAATAATGAAACATCTCTTACAATGGGGTATAAATCGTGAATTTATGTTGAATTTTTATTCATAATAACTCCTTTCTTATTTATTCCTGCAACTCACATTAAAGAAAAATTGACAAAAAAATATTGATATTTTGTTTAAAAAAACTATATTTGTAAGGCACATATTTTGAAATGAATGTTGTATCTAATACTCAAATATAAGTTAAAGCAATGTCGTAGAAAAGTTCCTTCTTATAGACTTATATCACTTATTGCGTTATTTGTTCTTTTCTTTCAGGCAGGAAAAGGCTCAGAAGTAATCAATTACAACAAACACACTACCTGGCTTAACTTAGAAAGCAAAAATATCACTGCAATCACAAAAGATATAGATGGATTTATCTGGATCACAACCCGGAAAGAACTCGTACGTTTCAACGGCACCTCTTACCAAAGAATCAATACCAACATCAATAATCAACTGTTCTCCAATAATAATTTCATCCAACAGCTTTATTTCCGGAATCCGGATCAACTATGGATATGCAGCAACAACGGACTGTTTATTTATAATATTCAAACTCATGAGTTAGCGCAGATTGACGAACTTGCAACTATTCGAATTAATTCTTTACGGATGGAATCCGAAAGATGCTACCTGAACACGTCGCACGGAATCATTGCTTACGACATCAACCTCAACACAACATTTCCTGTTTTCACCTATGAGCCGGAGCATAAACTTGTAGAATATACCTCTTTGACATTGGATTCATACGGAAGATGTTATCTTTCGGCCAACAAACATCTCCTGCGACTTCCAACACTAAAAGAAATGGAGGAAGCCGTTAAGTCAAATAAACAATTCGTGCCGGATACACTCTTCTCTTTTAAAAACAATTCCCGTGTGAAAATCGATCAATGGGATAATATTTGGATCTGGGATCGGGAAAATCTTATCCAAGGCCATATAGATGGTGAAGGGAATGTTACAACCGTTATGCAAAGCGAAATTGAGATTAGCGCATTGCTTTTTACGGACAGCTTATCCATATTTTGCAGCAGGGGAAAAGAAAACGTTGTCCTGATTAGAAATGAGAGAGGTGACGTCAAAGAAAAAAAAACCTTTTCGATCAATCAGCGTTATGACGATTTAAGCAACACGACCAATGTTTTCTTTCTTGATGAGATCAAGAATATTTGGATAGGCAGCAGAGACGGACTGTTTATGATTCCTTACGGAGAAAAAAAGTTCTTTACCTTCAGAAATGACATTAACAACCCGAATACTTTAAGTCACACTAATGTCTGCGACATCCGAATTGAACAAAGAAACACTGCCTGGATAGCTACTTCTCATGGATTAAACAAAATAACCTTCGCTGGCGATGCAAAAAAAGAATACAGAGTGGAACGTTTTTTTGATAATCGCCCCCACATTAACCGGGTGCTTGACAATAAAATCGAGCAAATTGAAATTGACAGTGACAAAATGATATGGCTGGGAACCAAAGGATTATTAAAAATATTTGATCCGAAAAAAAATATTTATTATACCACTCCAGAAATGGAAAGAGCTTTTAAGCGATGTTCATTTGTAAGGGCATTATATGCCGACAAAGAAGATGATATGTGGGTGGGATTTGAGAATGGGGGAATTTTTCACTGCGATCATATTACAAAAAAAATAACCCGAATCAGCCTCATAGACAGTACAAAAATGATTTGTCTTTCAATTACCGGTGATTACAGGGGTACGGTATGGGCAGGCACATCCAGTCATGGCATTTTACAGATAAACAGACAGCCGGGGACCGACACATTTACTACAAAACAGTATTTTATCCGAGATAAATTGACCCGGGAAATAAAATCAGCCAACAGTGTCTATTGCGACAATTATAACAATATATGGGCTGGAAGCAACAACGGATTATACAAATACAGTCACGAAACGGACGAATTTATCAATATTCCTCTCGACCTTTTAAATAATCAAAATCATATTACCGGATTAATAAGCGATAACATCGGGAACCTTTGGATTTCTACATTGACGGGAATCTGCAGATATAATATTTCTGAAAGGACAGAGCAATTTATCGTTCTGAACGGCGGAAATTTCGCCCGGGAAGGTTTCGTCTTCGGCAGCGACATAGACAGCGATGGGTTTATTTATTTATCGGGTATCAACGGGTTAACCATATTTAATCCGGAAGAGATTGCCTCTGATACTACACACTACAATGTTCTTTTTACTGATTTCAGAGTTAACAACAGATTATTGATGTCGGATAATTTTCTTAATCACAATGATATAAATTACACCCCCGAGATTACACTAAAACATAATAATAACCAGATCTATTTTGCTTTTTCAGCATTGGTATACACAAACCGAGAAAATATCAGATACGCCTATATGCTGCAAGGTGTAGATCCTGATTGGATTTATGTAGGCCCGGAAGAGAGGTATATTTCATATGCCAACCTTCATGCGGGAAATTATACACTTAAAATTAAAAGTACAAACGGTAACGGAATCTGGCAGAATAACATCCACACACTAAGAATCAGGGTGAATCCACCCTTCTGGCGGACCTGGTATTCGTATCTATTCTATATCTACATGCTCGGGGCTATCATTTTATTCATAGTCAAGTTCTTGAGATTGCGTATGCGCTTAAAAGCCAAAATTGAACTGGATGAAAACAGACAGAAAATTTACACTGATCTGGCACATAGCATTAAAACACCTTTGACGTTATTGCAATCTTCACTTCAGAGCTTATCTGAAAATTCAGATACAATGCCCGACGATGAGAAAAAATATATGCTTTCGACTATGAGCCGAAACAGCAACCGCATTTCATTACTGGTTAACCAGATAGGGGAACTAAGAAAAGTC
>NZ_DCEN01000032.1:0-1296 GCF_002316955.1 Proteiniphilum sp. UBA1028 | reverse complement strand
AATGTAGAGCATGTAAAGCTGATTTTTGACAGTGAAAAAATCGAGATAACCCTGTTAAACTTACTGTCAAATGCATATAAATTTACTCCCAGAGGAGGTATGGTTCAATTTATCTGCACCCTGGACTCTGCCAGCAACACATTACAGGTAGAGATCAATGATACCGGATCCGGTATAAAAAGAGAGTATCAGGAGAATGTGTTTGAGCGATTTGTCACTGTTCCCAATTCGGAATCACACAGGAACGGCATAGGTCTGGGACTTACACTGGCTAAAGAATATGTGGAATTACACTATGGTAAGATTAACTTAACAAGTAGCGAATCTGGCACACAGATAAAATTTTATTTGCACTTAGGAAATTCACATTTTAAGGATCAGGAGATCGGAGAACTTTATCAAAACAACGATAAATATACCCACATAGATGCATACGTAGAAAGTGAATTGCTCAATGTAAATATCGATGAGTACTATCTGGAAAATGCACCACTGGCTTATCTGGTTGAAAATGACCTTCAGACTATTAAATTCATTGAAAAGGTCTTTAGTCCCCACATCCGTGTGAAACCTATTTCAAATCACAATAAACTATTCGAAGAAGTTTTAAATGAAAAACCTCGGTTAATTATCTCGGAAGTAGTTTTCGAAGGCGATAAAACGGGATTTGATCTGTGCAGAAAAATAAAGGAAAACCCTCTAATGAATGTTATTCCATTCGTTTTCATCACTGCCTACTCCGGTGATGACGACAAAAAAAGGGGTTACGAACAGGGGGCAGATGCTTATATTTCGAAACCTTTTGATGTAAATAACCTGAAAAAAAGGATGATGCAGTTAATCCAAAACAAGGATAGTATTGCACAAAAATCGAAGCAGGAATTGATTGTCAACTCCAAAGATATCCAATTCAAATCTGCGGAAGATCGATTTCTGACAAGAGCGATGGAAATCATTGAAAATAACTTGGACAATGAAAAGTTCAACGTGATGACCTTTGCAACCGAAATGAATCTGAGCTCTTCGATGCTTTACAGAAAGATAAAGGGATTGACAAACTTGTCACCCAACGAACTGATTCGAAGCATCCGGTTGAAACGGGCAGCACAAATGTTGAAAAATAGAGCTTATACCGTATCTGAAGTGGCTTTGAAGGTAGGATTTATAGATATTCGTTATTTCAGTTCCAGTTTCAAAAAGGAATTTGGCGTTCCTCCGTCTGTTTATTCGCAATCACTTGATGGCAAGAAAAATGATTAATCAAAAAACATTTTGATTGTACTCGGAGCGGGACTT
>NZ_DCEN01000030.1:29013-50625 GCF_002316955.1 Proteiniphilum sp. UBA1028 | reverse complement strand
TCTGTGATCAACTTATTCGCTCGTCCGAATTCAAATGTTTTAAATAATGCATTTATCTTAGAACTACCAACTGATTTTCTTTGCTTTATATTCATTGGGTGTAACCCCGGCGAATTCTTTAAACAACCGAATAAAATGACTGACGGATTTAAATCCGAGGCTTTCTGATAACTCGTTGATGGAAATCTGGCTGTTATTATTCAGAAGCTTCATCGCATGTTTTATTTTCGTTTTGATGACAAACTCATTGGGCGTCATTCCGGTGATGGTTTTTATCTTGGAGAAATATTTGGTACGCCCCATGTTCAGCGACCGGGCGATAAAATCGATGCTAAATAAGGGATTATCGAGATTCTCATGAATGATTCTGATGGAATCATCGATGATTGATTGATCCATACCGGTTGTCGCAATCTGTTCGGTGAGTTCATTGTCCACTCCTTTATCAAACCGCTCCTGCAATATCTTCCGGGTATTGATCAGATTGTTGCATCGCACAATTAATTCCTGAATGCCAAAAGGCTTCGTGATATAATCATCTGCTCCGGCCTTCAAACCTTCGATGACTGATTCTGAGGCTGACCGGGAGGTAAGCAGGATAAAAGGAATGTGCAGGGTATCGATATTGTTTTTCAGCTTTTTGCACAAGTCAATATCTGACATTTCCGATATGGCAATGTCACAGAGTACAATATCGGGATGTACTTGTATGGCTTTTTCATAACCTTCCTGACCATTTTCTGCACAGACAACGTGATACAACGGACTGAAGGATTGGAATAACAACGCTCTCATTTCTTCGTTCTCTTCGACAAGAAGAAGGGTCGTGTCGTGCGTTTCTTGATTCACCTGCTGATCATGAATCATTTCTAAGGAATGATCTTGGGGGATGAAGTTTTCCTTGAAATGTTCTTTCGTGATAAACAAGGTATTCTCTTCAATTTCTTCCGGCTTGTAGGAAATATGGGTCGGGAGCAAAACAGTGAAACAGCTTCCCTTACCTTTTGTACTTTTCACGGAGATGGAACCCTGATGAGCTGCAATTATATTTTTGGTAATTGCCAGCCCAATTCCCGTACCCGGCTCACAGGAAAAAATAAAATCCTGGGCCTGATAGAAAAGATCAAAAATCTTTTTTTGATCTTCCTGACTAATGCCTATTCCCGAATCAGATATTTTAATTTGAATCGCATCGGTTAACTTCTCCAGTTGTATCAGGATATTTCCTCCGTCAGGCGTAAATTTAAATGCATTGGATAACAAATTGAAGATCGTTTTTTCTATTTGATGTACATCGAAATAGAAGGTGGTGTCGTCAGGCGTTGCCTCCACACGCAACGTGATCTTGCGTGATTGGGCATAATTTTCAAACGATGACGTAACCTCCTGGATCAGGTCTGCCATGTTGTACTTGCTGACATGTAACTTTTGAAATCCCTGCTCCTGTTTTTTGAATTCCATCAGCTCGTCGATAAGCTGATTCAAACGAGTCGCATTTTTTGATATTCCCAGCAGCTTGCGTTGAATGCCGGGATTGATGATCTTGGCATTCAACAACGATTCCACGTGATTGTAAATGAGCATCAACGGTGTTTTAAACTCGTGAGACACATTGGTGAAAAATTTCAGCTTGCTCTGATTGACCTCCTCTATATATTTTTTCTGTTCTTTCTCAAAGCGAAGCGATGAACGAAGCATGACAAACCTGTAAACCGCATAGAGCAAGGACAATGCAAATAAAAAATAAAAAAAATAGGCCACGCCTGTCTGATAAAAAGGTGCTTTCACTTCTATTTGAAGCTCCTTCTCCGGATAATTACCGTTGGATAACGGCGTGCCCCCTTTGACATAAAGGGTATATTTACCCGGAGGTAAACTGGTGTATGTGATTTCATTCAGACCGTTTACTTCCTTCCAGTCTTTATCAAATCCTTCCAGTTTGTAATATATGCCACTCTTGAAGATCGCACTGTAATGATCGGTAAAAACCGTGATGTTCAGATATTTCGAATTGGCTGGCAATATCAGCTTTTCACAATAAAGAAGAGATTTCGGCAGAATGCCTTTGCGGGGGGTTACTTCAAGTTGTACTCCGTTCACCGATATGCCGGAGAAGTTAATCCGATAATCCTTGGATTGGGTAAGGAGGTTCTGTACTGACAACTCGCAGATCACATTCACTCCTCCTATGAATACCTTATTTTCTGAATTGATGAAAAGGCAATTTTCTGAAAGTCTGAACTGCGGAAATAGTTTTTCACGCTGAATATTGATCATCTGCTGCGTGTCTTCAATAAAATAACTCAATCCGCTACCTGTTACCAACACGGCATTGCCATCTTTATCCTGAGCGATGTCAATAATCAGATTGCTGGAAAGTCCATTCGATTTGTTGTAATTGACAGGCTTGTTACTTCCTTCACTGAGAATATACAGTCCCTCTCTTTTCGTGCCAATCCAGATATCTCCTTCCCTGTTTTCAAATATTTTGTTGACGAAACTGGAACTCTCCTCATTCAGTTTGACTAACTCGCAATCGTGTGTGACCAGATCATATTTTATGATCCGATTATCGAAGGCGATCCAGAGGTTTTCATGTCGATCGACCATCATGGAAATGACAGGGCGGTCGTCCAGTTGGCACGTATTGCTTTCAATTCTCTCATGCGTTCCATCGAGCGGATTGAAGATGAAAATGCCATCGTGGGTAGCCACCAATAATTTATCGTGGTACGGAATAATTTCCCGGATGCTGTTGTTTCTGAGTTTAAACGAACGGATTACGTTCTTCTGCAAATCTATCCGGAGCAAACCCTGCATGAGCGTGCCTACCCATAGAATTTGCTTGTCGGGTTCCATATATACGGTCTGAACATGAACTCCGTCTTCCAGCGGATAGGGAGTGAGCTTGCCATTCTGTTTGTTGTAATGAAACAACCCATTCCGCTCGGCGCAAACCCACTGATTTCCTCTCTTGTCTTCAATCATTCTTCCGAATACGATATTCTGGTTTTGTTGGAACTCATTCCTGCTATTGCTGAAATGATAGGTCAGCGTCTCGTAGTTAGGATCAAAATAATTAATTTCTCCCATATAGGAACCTGTCCATATATTTCCCTGTGCATCCTTGAAAAGACTGTATATGGAATTGTCATTCAGGGTGTTGAAATTATCATTCAGGAAATTGCATTTGATAAACTGATTGTCCTTGCGGATATATTTGTTCAATCCGCTGTAGGTGGCAATCCATAGATTCTCCTGGTCGTCTACGCAAATGTCCCGTACAATGTTGTCGGATAAACTCGACGCGTCTCCGGGAATACGATTAAAACTGATTAACTGTCCATTCCTGTCCATCTTGTGTATCCCACCACGCCGCGTGGCGATCCAAAGATATTGTTCGGAATCAAAAAGCAATTGTTTTATCTGTTTTACCTGTGGATAATAATTTTTTACTTTCCCATTGCTTTGAACGTGAAAGATGCCGTGTTCTCTGGTCCCGAGATATAACTCTTTTTGAGGAGTTTCCAATAAACAGTCAATGCTGATCTCTTCTTTGGTTAAGGTAATAAAGGATGTAAGCGAATCATTTTCCCATTTGAATACTTTGTTATTCTGGCATATCCATAGGTTATCCGTTCCATAATGGATGATTCCAGGCTGGTTGAGGATGATTGAAAATATATCATGCTGGATATCATAGGCAATGACCTCGGAACGAGTGCTCAAATAGATCTCTCCCCTTTTGTTTCCGCAAATCTGTCGGATCAGACTTTCGCTCTGTGGTATGTCCTGGTTTATTTTGTGAATATATTCAGTTTTATTGCCATCAAAAAGTACAAGCCCATTTTTTGTGCCAAACCAAATCATACCAAATTCATCCTGATAAATAGAATAAATGGTCGTTTGCTGTAAACCTTCACTGATATGCAAATGGGAGGCCTGTATTATTTCTCCGCATAGGGTGAACGGGAACAACAAGAAGATCGGCATAGATAAAACTGTTAAACCTCTTTTCATTCTGGTTAAATTATGTAAACAACACGAGAAATAAAGCTGCCCTCTCAATAGTGATATTGTCCGCAAAGATAACGGAAATGTTCGTTCAAACAAAAAATAACCTTTAGAATAACTGGAGTATGCATATGGACTATCACGTTACAGCACTTCTGTTATTATCCCTACATTTGTCGTCGTTATGACGTTAACTTTTAAAAACATTATATGAAATTCGTACTGGTGCTTTTAATCATGCTATCCCTGTTCTCTGGAGTAACGATGGCACAGGATAACGGAGAAAATGATCGAGCCTATTGGGTGAACCTTATGGTAAAAATAGTGGATCCGGTGATCAGAAATCTAAGTGAAGACAATCTTAAAAATGGTATCCCCATAGGGCGCTCTGCCTCTTCTCAGGCAAGCTCACGCGAATTCATCACCCACATGGAATCAGTTGGGAGAACTTTTGCCGGTGTTGCTCCCTGGCTGGAATTGGGGAAAGATCAAACTCCGGAAGGCCAATTGAGGGGTAAATACATTGAAATGTCGTGCAAGGCACTGGCAAATTCTGTGAACCCGCAATCAAATGATTACTTCAATAGCACCGCTACACGTCAGATACTCGTAAATAGCGCTTTTCTGATACAGGGGCTGTTGAAAGCGCCCACACAATTATGGGGTCGCCTGGATGATGTCACGAAGGGACGTTTGATTGAACAGTGGAAATCGACACGGACCATGAAACCGGGGAATAACAACTGGTTGCTCTTTTCGGCCATGGTAGAGTGTGGAATAAAAGAGTTCGGAGGTGAATGGAATTTTCAGGTCATTGAGCACGCGCTGAATTCACACGGGGAATGGTACAAAGGGGACGGCATTTATGGCGACGGAGCAAGCTTTCATCTGGATTACTACAATGGCTACGTGATTCATCCCATGCTGGAACAGATCCTGTCGATTGTCATGAAGCACAAGCCGGAGTATGCCGAACTTCATCAGTTAGAGTGGATCCGTTTGCAACGTTTCGCTGAAATACAGGAGCGAATGATCGCACCCGACGGTTCCTATCCTGTCATCGGAAGATCTGTAACCTACCGCTCGGCTGCATTTCAGGGATTGGCACTGGCGGCCTTCAGCGAGAAGCTGCCCGAAACACTTTCTCCCGCACAAGTGAGATCGGCCCTTACTGCAATGTTGAAAAGAGTATTTGAACAACCGGGGACATTTGATGACGACGGCTGGCTGACGATAGGCGTTGGCGGAGAGCAGAAAGAACTGGGAGATTCGTATCTCTCCACACCTTGTGTGTACCTGTGCTGCACAGTCTTTATGCCCCTTGGCTTACCAGACGACAACCCCTTCTGGTCATTGCCGGCAGAGGATTGGACCAGCCTGAAAGCATTCTCGGGAAAAAAGTTTCCCATAGACAAGTTTATAAAACAATAAATCTGAACATAGAAAAAAACGTATGAAAGTAAAAAAGAGAATTTTTACAGGAGCCATCCTGCTGGTCGTTTCACTCACATCGAATCTGCATGCACAACCTACCGGAGCACAGGATCGTGTCTATTGGATAGAGATCCTGACTCAAATAGCCGATCCTGTCCTGGTAAATATGAGTCAGGATAAACTGAGAGCCACAATGCCCGTAGAAACCTTGGCAGGCGGGGAGAATCCCAACAATGCACGAACCACCCACTTGGAAGCATTGGGCCGGCTATTGGCCGGAATGGCTCCCTGGTTGGAGCTCGGTCCCGACCAGACGCCCGAAGGTAAGCTTCGGGAGAAATATACCCAACTGATGCTGAAATCCATTGAGCATGGTTTTGATCCCGAATCTTCCGATTATTTGAACTTTGAGATTACCCGCCAGCCTTTGGTCGACATGGCATTTTTTTGTGAGGGTTTGTTGCGTGCACCCAATCAGATTTGGGGAAGGCTCTCCGACAAGACAAAACAGGACGTGGTGAATGCCATGGAGAAAATTCGCAAAATAAAACCAATTGAAAGCAACTGGTTGCTCTTCTCGGCCACGGTGGAGGCTGCGTCACTGGAATTTACCGGCGAATGGAATCCCGAACCGGCTTCTTATGCGCTGATGCGATTTAAAGAATGGTATAAGGGCGACGGCTGGTACGGAGATGGGACCGATTTTCACATGGATTATTACAACAGTTATGTGATCCATCCCATGATGATGGACGTGCTTCTGGTCATGCAAAGACACCAAAAGGGAGAAAAGGAACTGTTTGAGTTGGAATCAAAACGCTTCACGCGTTTTGCGGAACAACAGGAAAGATTCATCTCCCCTGATGGTTCTTATCCGGTAGTGGGACGCTCCATTGCTTACCGGTTTGGGGCTTTTCACCAACTCTCACAGGCTTCCTTGTTAAACATGCTCCCGACTTCAGTGAAGAAAGCACAGGTGCGTTGCGCATTGACTGCCGTGATAAAGAAACAGATGAGCGTGGAAGGAAACTTTGATAAAAACGGCTGGTTGACTTTGGGTTTTTGCGGACATCAACCGGAGATTGCAGAAAGATACATCTCCACCGGCAGCTTGTATCTCTGCACAACTGTTTTTCTCTCTTTGGGTTTGCCTGAAACGGATGCATTCTGGCAAGATCCCTACGCCGAATGGACGGGAAAACGTATCTGGAGCGGACAGCCAGATGTGAAGCTCGATAAGGCCATAAAATCATGAGAAAGGTTGTCGTTCTCTTTTTTATATGTCTGACAGGCTCTTGCCTGCGGGCACAGACACCCATGCGGGAATCCGTGGTGATACTCCCTGACAACCTGGAAGAGACTCTTGGAAATTACCTATTCGATCGGCAGGTAAAAAAGTTCATGATTAATCAGCAAACAAAAAAGATTGCAGATTCGGGCTTATCCAAAAAAGACTATCTCCGTCACATTGCAGCGCAGGTGAAAGCTTTTTATCCTTATCAGGATAAAGCCACCGGTGCAATCATTGATCCGGTGTACAAGATAGAATGGCAATACTCAACCCCTTGTTACGCTCTTTCGGTGGGATTGTTGTCGGCAACGAAATTCATGGACGACAGGGAATTGCTGGCAAGTGGTATTCAGGCATTGGATTGTGCCATAAGCGAGTTTCATGAAAACCGGTGTGCGCATCATCACGGAGAGTTCTTCATTCAGCCGTTGATGCTCGCGCTGGATCTCTACCGTGGGTTTGTTCCGGCAGAACAAATGAAAATATGGCGGGAGAAGATTGCTCCGGTTGATCCCTATCTTTTATATAAGGATAACCTGAAAAAAAAGAAATACTGCTACAATCACAACGTGGTTGCGTTGGCAGGGGAATATCTTCGGGAAAAAGAGCACATCAGCAGCGACAAAGATTTCTTTGAATGGCATTTCGATCATCAGAAGCAATATATGTCTGATTGTGGGTTGTATATCGACAACAAGACCAACCCTCCTATGGTGTATGACGAATTTACGCGCCAGTTTTTGACCACCATCCTCGTAGAAGGTTATGACGGCCCCAGCAAGTATTTTTACGCTGAAAAGCTGCTCTACGGAGCATGGACTTCTTTGTTTATGCAATCGCCGTATGGGGAAGTACCTACCGGTGGACGAAGTGCGCAACACCTTTGGAATGAAGCTGCCGCAGCCGTGACCTATGAAATATACGCAACCCAATATGCCCGGAGAGGGATGATGAAAGAAGCCGGAGCTTTTAAACGTGCCGCCCATCTTTCCATTAAAAGTATTTCACGCTGGAAACGCCCCGATGGCTCGGGATTCATCGTGAAAAACCGTTTTCCGATCGAAGTGATGCATGGTTATGAAAGCTATTCGGCTCAATCGCAATACAATTTACTGGCATGCTGGCTCATGAGTGTGGCTTACCTTTATGCAGATGATTCCATTGAAGAACTTCCGGCACCAACCGACGTGGGTGGCTATGTGATCGCCTTGCAGGATAAGTTCCATAAGGTCTTTGCCAATGCCGATGGCAATTATATCGAGTATGATTATAGTGCCGATCCCCGATATAATGCAACCGGACTTATCCGCATTCATCTGAAAGGCTCTAACCCGCAACTCGGTCCATCCGATGGTATTCCTCATGTCTGGGATAACAAGAAGAAACAGGATTTGGGAGGAGAGCTATATGCTGTGGGGCCGGCATGGTTCGATAAAGAGGGAAAGGAACATCGACTGGCTGAGTATACGAACACAAGCTACCCTGACAGCTCCCTGTATACGGCGTACAAGGGGCAACTACAACCCCGCATTGAAGTGAATGCGGTAAAGCAAAAGCCGGATGAAGTAGCCTTTGAAATCACTTATTCCGGGGAATTCGATGGTGTTACGCAGATAAAGCAACAACTCACCATAAACAATTCGGGCATCACGATAAAAGATCAACTGAAAGGGGACATTCAGAAGGCGCGCGCTTACTACCCGATGCTTGTTTTCGACGGGGAAGAAAAGACAATCATCACCACAAGCAGACATACACTCAACTTGTTTTTGCGAGACGGAGGTGTTTGCTTTGAAGCCTTGTACCCGGCAAGAAATACAATTCAACGGGATCAGACCCGGCATTCGTTTCGCAATGGCTATGCCGAAGTCGCTTATTTTGATGTGATGGGCAAAAAAATGACTTACAGGATCTCAGCCGGTAAACCATGAAGAAGAAAGGGGGAATTACCAAAACATTCACAGTGAATTACACCGCTTACGTCATATAATAACTTAAATATTTACAAAATGAAAATACTTGAATACATTAAACAACACAGCAGGATGATTTTGATTCTCCTATGTATGAACGTCTCCTATGTTACTTTTGCACAAACAACAACGGTAACAGGGAAACTGACATCGAAAGGTGAATCGGTAATTGGGGCCACAATCGTAGAGAAAGGTACTGTGAACGGAGTCATCACCGACATGGATGGCAATTATTCGATCGATGTACCGGAAAAGGCCACACTGGTATTTTCCTATATCGGTTTGAAAACAACAGAAGTCGAAGTCAACGGCAAGAAGACCATCGACGTGGAACTGGAAGAAGATGTGGCTCAACTCGAAGAATTGGTCGTTGTGGGTTATGGTACCATGAAACGGAAAGATATGACCGGTGCAATAACTAGAGTTTCCACGGAAAACTGGACCAAATCGGTCACCAACACGGCCGAATTGCTTCGTGGTACGGTTGCTGGATTCTCCGCGGGACTGGGTACCAGTGCCCGAGGGAATACGTCCATGTTGATCCGTGGCCAGAAATCAATCAAGGCAAGCAACTCTCCCTTAATTGTGCTGGATGGGATCATCTTTAACGGCTCATTGGATGACATCAACCCAAACGACATCGAGACCATCGACATCATGAAAGACGGAAGCTCTGCCGCAGTATACGGTTCTCGTGCCGCCTCGGGCGTGCTTGTAATCACCACAAAGGAAGGAAGGACCGGCAAACCTTCCATAAAATTTGACGTGAAGACAGGTATGTCTAACCTGACCCGGAACCAACGCCCCTTCAATGGTCAGGAATATACGGTCATGCGCCGGGATGAAAAGATCAGGAGCAACCCTTCCCGTCCCCTGGGTTACTTCCACAATCCCAGCCAATTGCCCGCAGGAGTGGACCTGAATACATGGTTGTCTTATACCAACGCAGATGCCAATTCCGATCCTACGGAAATCTGGTTAAATCGCTTGGCTTTCTCCACGACCGAAATAAATAATTATCAGGCGGGGATTGAAACTGATTGGTATGACGCTGCTTTTCAGAATGCTCTCAGACAAGATTACAATATAAGCCTGTCGGGGAAATCGGATAAAATTACCTACTACTGGTCGGTAGGAAGTATTGCAAACGAAGGCATCGTGGTAGGAGATAAATATTCCACACTTCGTTCCCGTTTGAACCTAAAAGCAGATGTGACCGATTGGCTGCAAATGGGATTACAGGCCCAATATGCCAATCGCGACCAGAGTTATGATGAAGTAGATTGGGAAGAGGCTATACAGGGAAGCCCATGGGGGAGCAAATACGAAGAGGATGGATCTTTGAAATTCTATCCGAACGATGACAACATGAGTACCAATCCGTTCTCGGCATATCTTACCAGAGAACGCTTTAACAAAACCCAGACATTCAATGCTACCATCAACGCAAAGTTAACCCTTCCTTTAGGCTTTGTATATGAAGTTAGCTACTCCGATTACAACGATTGGAACAAGAATCATTACTATGATCCTTCGACCAGCATGGCGGGACTGAGCGCCAAAGGAAAAGCCGTCAGGAGAAATAGCAGCTCCCATTCATGGATGCTGGACAATACCTTAAACTGGTCTAAAACATTCAATGACATACACCGGTTTTATGTGACCCTCCTGTTCAACCTGGAAAAGAATGAAGACTGGTCCGATAACATGTCGAACTCCAACATCGTACCCTCTGAAGCACTGGGTTGGCACGGGATTGAATACGGTACAAATCCTTCGATTTCCAGTAACGATGGCAAAGACACCGGAAATGCAATGATGTCCCGCTTGAATTATGCACTCATGGACCGGTATCTGTTTACGTTATCCTACCGCAGAGATGGCTATTCTGCATTCGGCTCCCAAAATCCCTATGCAAACTTTCCGGCAGCAGCTTTTGCATGGCGGTTGAACGAAGAAAAGTTTATGGAATCCGTGAATTGGATCGACAACCTGAAACTGCGCTTATCCTGGGGTATAAATGGCAACCGGAGCATCGGACGATATGCTGCCCTGGCGAATCTGAATAGCGAGCAATATATTCACAATGGTTCCACCGTAATTGGAGTTTTTACCGACGGACTTTCCAACAAATCACTGAAATGGGAAAAGACGGAAGCATATAATGTGGGTGTTGATTTTGGCGTGCTGCAAAACAGGCTGTCGGGTGCGATCGAACTATATTATATGTCCACCAGGGACCTGCTGCTGAATCGTGCGTTACCCGACATCATCGGATTCAAGGATGTAATGAGCAATCTGGGTGAAGTACAGAACCGTGGATTTGAAGTCACGTTGAATTCTGTCAACGTCGAAACCCGGAACCTGAAATGGTCTTCCTCATTGGTCGCATCGCTGAACCGGAATAAAATTGCACACTTGTATGGAGAAATGGTGGATGTAACGGATAAAGATGGCAATGTGATCGGCCAGCGGGAAGATGATGACATCCAGAACGGCTGGTACATAGGACATGCGCTGGATGAAATCTATGATTACAAGATTCTGGGGGTTTGGCAGGAAAATGAACGGGAGGATGCTGCCAAATATGGAAAAGAACCGGGTGACTTTAAAATCTGGGATGTAAACGGGGATGGACAATATTTACCCGAAGATGACAAGGTTTTCCAGGGATATCGGCGCCCACGGTTTACATTTGGCGTGGGAAACAATCTGGAATTGTTTAATTGCATCGATTTCTCATTCTTTGTCCGTTCAGACCTGGGGCATAAATCAAGCAACAGCCATTATGCACATGCTACGGATTATTACTACGACCGTGTGAATGCGTATAAGTATGATTACTGGACACCTGAAAATCCCACAAACGAATTTGCGCGTCTTGGATCAAATACGAAATCGCCATCATTTGCCGTGTTCAAGAACCGCTCATTTGTACGCTTGCAAGATGTATCACTTGCTTATCGCATCCCGAACACGCTGCTCTCAGAGTATGGCATTACCAATGCACGCCTATCGTTTAATATCTCTAATCCATTGTTAGTCACGGACTGGAACTTCTGGGATCCTGAATCCTTGTCACCAGCACCCCGCACATTTACTTTAGGTTTGAGTTTCACACTATAAATAAATTATTATGAAAAAGATAAAGATAATAACAGTCTTACAACATATAAGTTGTGTATGCTTGATTTCCATGGTGATTGTATCATGTGAGGACTGGTTGAGACCGGAGCCACTCTCAACTTTCTCTCCGGAAAATACACTGGTTGATAAAGATGGTCTGGAAGCAGCATTGATTTCCTGTCGATTGATGATTCGTCCGGAATTCATTGGCAACAACGCTTATGAAACTACGGAAATAATGACTTCCGATATAGCCGTAGCTGGTAATATTGTAGCACAAACTATTAAGAATTTCGATATCCAGTTGAAACCGGGAGCGTATGGTGATTCACAGATAGGTACTTTCTGGTCACAGGGTTACAAAGCTATTCAGAAAGCAAACACTGTCATCACACGTGCACAGGAGGCAGAGTTGTTAACGGAAGACGAGCGCAACCGCTTTGTGGCCGAGGGATATTTCCACCGCGCATACTGGTATTATAAGCTGGTAAATCAGTTCGGTGACGTTCCTTTCATCGATGGAGAGGTCTCATCGCCTAAGCTGGACTTTTATTCTCACACGCGCAAGAGCATCCTGAAAAGATTGAAAAGGGATCTGACTTTTGCGGCCCAGTATCTTCCCGAAAAAGCACCGCACGGTGCGGTGTCGAGAGCGGCGGGCAATCATTTGCTGGCAAAGGTATGCCTGGCCTGTCTCGATTACGACGGCGCCATTGCCGCTGCTACGGCTGTGATCACCGACCCAAACCATGCTTTAATGGAATCACGCTTTGGCGTGAATGCCAAAGAGAGCAAATATAACATTGTGAGCGATATCTTTTTCCGTGAAAATATCAATTCCTCTGCCAACAAGGAAGGTATCTTCCTGGTGGAAGATAAAATGCTTACCGAAGGTGGGACGTCAACCGGATCGTATCGAATGCGAGACCTGGTTCCTTGCTGGTGGAACGCCAATACCAATAACGATCCTGCGGGAAAACGCGGCACTATTGACAAAGCTGCAGGACAACCCCAAATTGGATATGTAGGGCGGGGCATCGGTCGTATCCGTACATCCAATTATTTCAACTATGAGATCTGGGATTCCCAAACAGATTATCGGCATACCTCACCGAACTGGTTGAATATGGAAGAACTGGTTTATAATAATCCCTCCTCCAAGTACTACGGCCAACCGCTGCAGAAAAAATATTGCGTGGACACCATTTATAGCTGGAGCCCGATGATGCACTACAAGACCTTCGTACCCGAAGACAATAAGCCGGACACGCCGCAGGGGGGATACACCGACTGGTATGTGTTTCGCCTGGCTGAAACTTATTTGCTCAGGGCAGAGGCTTATTACTGGAAAGGACAAAAAGATCTGGCCATGGCAGATATCAACAAGATCCGCAAACGCGCCAATGCGACCTTATTGACAAACAAAGATCAGGTTACCATAAACTACATCATGGACGAACGAGCCCGTGAACTTTTCTTTGAAGAACCACGAAAATCGGAACTCACCCGCGTTTCTTTTATTCTAGCGGAAAGAAACGAAGAGGGATATAGTTTGTCGACGATCACGGAAAAAAATTATTACCACGACCGCATGATGACACGGAATAACTTCTACAGAGACAAGATCAATCACAATGGGATCAACACCTTTACTATCAGCCCATTTCATATGATGTGGCCTGTGCCGGAAAATGCAATTGCTTCCAACTCACGCGGACGCATCAATCAGAATAAGGGCTATCCGGGTGCAGAGAAAAATGTAGAACCATTGGAATTAGAAACGAAATAACAGCAACTATGAGGAAATATATTGTATGGATGACCTTGCTGGTAAGCAGCTCGCTCTTTGCTGCCAGTCCCTTCTCGGGAGAGATGAAGCGCAAGCATATTGCAAAAGTGTGTGATTCTGTAGCGAGCTGGCAGATCCAGCATCATCAGGAATCCAAACACCATATTCTTGATTGGACAAATGGAGCGCTTTACCGGGGAATGACGGAATGGGGAAAAACCAGTGGAAATCAAAGTTGTTATGGTTTTGTGGAAAAGATAGGAATTGACAACAAATGGAATATGTGGGACAGGGTGTATCATGCAGATGATATTTGCGTGGGACAGGCCTTTATAGAAATGTACCGTAAAATGGGTGACGCAAGAATGCTGCAACCCGTGAAGGAAAGAGCATTTTATATAGCCAGCCACCCTTCCAATGCTCCGGTTGTTAAAACGGATCCCATCGGGAAAGACGAACGCTGGTCGTGGTGTGATGCCCTGTTTATGGCTCCACCGGTATATGCAGCGCTCTATCAATTAACTGGAGAGCAAATCTATCTGGATTACATGGACAGGGAATACAAAGCATGTGTGGAGGCGCTCTACGACAAAGAAGAACACCTTTTCTACCGTGACAACAAACGAATTCCTCTTCGTGAAAAAAATGGGGCAAAACAATTCTGGGGACGTGGAAATGGCTGGGTCTTTGGCGGACTGCCACTGATTATCGACAACTTGCCTGCAGAAAATTCCAGCAGATCGTACTATATCAAGTTGTTTGTGGAAATGGCAGAATCTGTGAGAAAAACACAATGTAAGGATGGTTCCTGGAGAGCCAGTCTCCTTGATCCGGATTCGTATGAAATGCCGGAAAACAGCTGTTCTGCATTCATGTGTTATGGAATTGCCTGGGGAATCCGGAATGGATACCTGGCAAAAAAAGCCTATGGTCCGGTACTGGAGAAAGGATGGAAATCACTGGTCAGTGCGGTACATGCTGATGGTAAACTGGGATATATACAACCTGTAGGAGCAGCTCCCAAAGCGGCCGGATATGATGCGACAGATGTATATGGTGTTGGCGCATTTTTGCTCGCTGGTAGTGAGATATTTAAAATGAGCTCTCCTGAATAAGAGAGGCCCTATCCATTTTTAGATAACAGGCTCTTGTCCTTGTATAAGCAAGAGCCTGTTGCTGGTTGTGTAACTTAAACTGTGTCAAAGAATAAATCCATTTTTTTTATAACTTTTACACAACAGTTTACATTATGGAAGATTTTGATTACAAGTTCTTTCAAGCCAAGGCACTGATTTCTGGCTCACCACTTTAACAGATTTTCAAACCCGGGGGCAGACATCTTAATCGCCTGTACCGATAATTTAAGCGGTTTCTCTGATGCGATCAATAGTGTGTTCCCAAAAACCATCGTTCAGAGTTGATTGTGCATCAGGTGGAAGGATACCATCACCAGATCCGCAAGGTGGTAAAAAAACCAAGATATAATATTTTTCATTAGTTTTGAGGTAGCCAGCTAAAAATAAGGTCTCAGAGTTATCCATTAGAAAAGGTGCCCAATCAACTATAAAAATAAAACATGACACAGTTTAATTTACACAACCTCCATGCTTAGTACTTTTTTTTGTTAATGTCTTTTTTGTAGTTCTTTATCATTTTCCCAAAGTCTTTGTCTTTTTTTTGTCTATCAGCAACGGATGACTCAAAATGAGCTTTCTCTCTTTCCATTTTCATGTAATTCTCATAAGAAGCTTCGTCTATTTCTCCTTTTTCAACGGCCTCAATAACAGAACACCCTTTCTCATTCGTGTGGGTACAATCTTTGAACTTGCAATTTTTAGAATGTTTGATAATCAAGTCGAATGTGATTTCTAATCCACTTGTAGAATCAGCAATGCCTACTTCTCTCATCCCTGGATTATCAACTAATATTCCCCCGTTTTCAAGAATTATCAATTCTCTATGACTGGTAACGTGTCTCCCTTTATTTGTGCTATGTATTGTCAATGCAACCCAATCGCCAACTGCTGGAAAATCTTCACGGCCTTTTGATGAAAATCTTAGATTCCCTGTTATCTCAGACTCTAATTCTCCCTTTGCGGTTTTTACAATATATCTTTCCTTATGTTCTGATATAACTCTTCCAATTTCAAAGTCCTGAAGATTATTCTCAATCCTTAATTTTTCAAGTTTGTCGTTATATCCTAAATCTTCCAATTTCATGGCAGTTTTTTGTGTGAGCGTTGTCTTTTCAGCATTAAGCGCAATGTTCGGTGGCTTTGCGATGGTGCGGCAATAGCAAACCGTCAGTTGGGTTTTGTACCAAAGTTAATAAAATAACTGAAGTTGACCATATATTTGTCAGCCGCACTATTGCAAAACCGATTGTTATAGGCATACCCATTTATTGATTATCAAAGATGTAATGAATATATATTAGTTAAAATATATTTTATTTAGAATTAATTTTTACCTTTGGTGCTGCTTTCCATTAATATATATGTCATGAAAAAGATTAATCTGAAACGTTTACTATTTTTATCTCTGATAATATGGGGAACTTGTTTGAGTGGTTGCAGCCCGGAGAATGATGAAGAGGATGATTTGCTGGGATCAACGGACGAAGAGTATTCATTTGCCCGGAGTGTGTGGAAAATGAACCAACTGCACACTGAGATAACGCTTGTTTTTGAGAATGCAGGATGCTCTCTTGAGATCTACGATAAAAGCTATCCGAAGAAGGAGGTGTACAGATTTAATTATGTGGCTGAGTTTCCTGACATCTTATTGGTTCCGGTGGATGGGAATGGAATTGGTTCAATTAGGGGGGTAGTGGAGAAGAGAGAATATGGCAGGGATAAATTGTCTTTCACTACCGATTACTGGACTTGGGTGAAGTTGTACCGAGAATAAACTTGCCCCATCAGGGGCAAGTACTTTATAGAAAGATTTACTTATCTTTAAACCTCATCGGGCCACGGACATGCTTTCCCCGTTGCTTTGAAGGAAGGACGCTGCGCTTTTACTTTGCGCAAGTGTTTTCCTAAATCGCGTGAGAGTTTTTTCACCATGCCGGCATGCTGCGTTGACAGATCCGTTGTTTCTCCCAGGTCGTTGGTGATGTTGAACAATTCTTTCTTACCGGTTTCGTAATAATAAATCAACTTCCAGTCGCCACTGCGAATGGTACATGTGGAGCCGATTCCCGGGCCTTCGTTACCCCATAGGTTGGGATAGTTCCAGTAAAGGTTGCGGGTTTTGTTGCCGGTAGACTTGCCTTCCAGCAGCGGCACGAAGCTGACTCCGTCGACCGGTTGGAGGGTTTTACGATTTTTCACCTGAGCCATATCGAGGAGGGTAGGGAAGAAATCTTCAATGATTACGTAGTCGTTACATCGGGTGCCGGCTTTCACTTTCCCCGGCCATTTTACGATCATCGGTTCCCGTATGCCGCCTTCATAGGCCGATCCTTTGCCGCTGTTGAGCGGAGCGTTTTGGGTATGTAACGGAGCGTCGCGCCAGCGGGTATCGGTAGAGAACCCGCCATTGTCGGACATGAAAATGATAATGCTGTTTTCATCCAGGCCGTTTTGCTCGAGCCAGCTCATCAAATCGCCCAGGCTCTTGTCCATTCCTTCAATCAGCGTAGCGTAAGCTGCCTCCTTTTCCGACAGCCCTGCATCAATATATTTCTGATAAAAACGACTGTCTTTGTCGATGGGGATATGTATGGCATAGTGCGCCATATAGAGGTAGAACGGTTGACCGAGATTTTTGGCTTTGTCGAGTGCTTTCAAGGCTTCGAGTGTCAGTGCCTCTGTGACAAAGGTTTCTGTTCCCCAGTATTTGTCAAGGCCAGGGACAGCTTGAGGCGGGGAGGGCCTCCCGTCGGTCCGGTTTCCGTAATTCTCTTCTCCCAGATAACTGGTCAGGCCGCCACCGGCATGTCCGGCAATATTGACCTCAAACCCGAAATGGAGCGGGTTTTCACCCGGAGTATCCATCGCACCCCAATGTGCCTTACCGCAATGGATGGTATGATAACCACTATTTTTCAGCAGTTGCGCCAGGGAAGTCACTTCATAGGTGTGTGGGATGCCGGGCACCTGGCAAATGCCGTTCACATTCCATTCCGGGAATTGGAGCTGGGTGCTCTCGCGATCGGTTGAGGTGTTCTTTTTGAGTGTCCAGTTGGTTACCCGGTGACGTGCGGCATTCATACCCGTCATCAGGCTTACACGCGTAGGAGAACTCACGGAACAGGCATATGCCTGGGTGAACATCATGCCCTGCGAGGCAAGCCGTTCCATGTTGGGGGTGTGGTAACGCTCATTAAGCGGTGTCTTCTCCGTCCCAAACGGAAGGGACGTGTCTTGCCAACCCATATCATCGACCATGAAGAGGATAATATTGGGACGTGTGCCGGCAGTTTCCTGGGCATGCAACGAGGCTGCCACCACCGCAGATGTGGCAATCAGGGTTGTTTTTTTGAAAAATGGGGATACCGCTATGTTCGTTTTTAGATTGCTTTTTTTGGAAGTCAAGGGGAAATTCATATTCAATACTTTTGCTTATCCTTACGAAAAATGCCTTCACCTGTTGCAATTTCCGGATAATAATCCTCCATGAACAACAGGCAGGCAAATTTGAGTTTCGTTATTTAACTGCAAATATAGAAAATTTGAGCCAGAAACTAATCCATCGAAGAAGGTAATCGCCGCTAATCGAGGTATGCCATTATAATTCCAAAAAGGATGATGCCAATTATGATCAGGTATGCAAATGGATTCGCAAAATTCACTGTCCAGCCCATGAAGCGATTCCTTTTGGGAAGTATTATCCTGGGATCATTGGGATTATAATAGAAAATACCCCATTTATAATTTTCACGATCGTTTCGCATAAGGAGGTTATTATATGTGATTGGTCCTCAGATATTATTGTAATTGGCTTGTGATGTATACATACACACGTTCAAATATACGTTGTTTTTGAGAGTCTTCATTCAAAAATCAAGAAAATGTTCTGAGTCGATATGAAGTTTTCAGGAGATGTTGTGGATTCCTATCGCAACAAGGAAGAGAGCATAGAATGGAATTAATATAAAGTAAGGGGTAAAAGAAACATTTCGTGAGATATGTTGCCCTGTTTGTTTAATTCTGTTACTTTTGCATCTTCAAAAGCAAATATTTATGAGCGCTGTCACGGAAAAAATTAAGATTTTATGTGCCGACAGGAACATGTCGGTTGAGGAACTGGCTGCAGGAGCAGGACTTACAGTGGAACAGGTGCGTCGCATCTGCGAGAGCGACAAAATCCCTTCTCTCGCTTCGCTGATCAAGATTGCCCGTGCCCTGGGTGTGCGATTGGGTACTTTTCTCGACGATAGCGAAGAGATGGGGCCAGTGGTTAACAGGCACGCTGACATGCACACACCGGTCACCTTCACCAGTCATCAGACCAACAATAACTCTCACATGGATTTTATCTCGCTGGCGGCCAGGAAGGGAGGACGAAACATGGAGCCGTTCCTGGTTTGCATTCAGCCGGGTACCGGAAAGGAAGCTTTTTCGTCGCACGAGGGCGAGGAGTTTCTCTATGTGCTGGAGGGATCCATCGTGGTGCATTACGGGACAGAAAAATATATGCTGAACCAGGGCGACAGCATCTATTATGATTCCATTGTGGATCATCTGGTCACGGCCCATGGTCAAACAGAAGCGAAGATACTGGGAGTGGTCTATTTTCCTGCATAAGCTTCCATCATATCATTTCATTTAACACACCGATCTTTTAAGCAACGATGACCAACAAATCAGCGATGATGCTATCCGACAGAACACTGGGCGACTGGCTCGAGTACTGGGCCCAAGAAACACCCGATAAGGAATATATTGTCTATTCAGACCGCGACCTTCGCTTTACCTGGAAAAAATTCAACGAACGGGTGGATCACATGGCGAAGGGGTTGATCGCCATCGGGGTGACACGGGGTACGCACGTGGGCATCTGGGCACAGAATGTGCCGGACTGGCTCACCTTTCTCTATGCCACTGCCAAGATTGGTGCCGTGGCGGTGACGGTGAACACAAACTACCGCACCGAGGAACTGCGATACCTGATGAACAACTCGGATATGCATACACTATGCATGACGGACGGGGTGCCGGGAAGCAATTATACCGACATCATCTACGAACTGGTGCCGGAACTGAAAACGACACAACGGGGGAAGCTGAAATCGGACCTTTTTCCGGAACTGAAGAATGTGGTCTACATAGGCCAGGAGAAATACCGGGGTATGTACAACACGGCAGAGATCCTGCTGCTGGGAAAGAATGTGCCGGATGACGATTTCAGGGTGCTGCGATCGCTTACCAATTGTCACGATGTGGTGAACATGCAATATACCTCCGGAACCACCGGTTTCCCGAAAGGGGTGATGCTCACCCATCACAACATCACCAACAACGGATACCTCACGGGCGTTCACATGCAGTTCACGCCGGAAGACAAGTGCTGCATCTGCGTACCGCTGTTTCACTGCTTTGGGGTGGTGCTGGCGACCATGTGTTGCCTCACGCACGGCAGCACGCAGGTGATGGTGGAGCGGTTCGACCCGCTGGTCACCCTGGCGTCGGTGCACAAGGAACGTTGTACTGTGCTGCATGGGGTGCCGACGATGTTCATCGCCCAATTGAATCATCCCATGTTCAGCATGTTCGACATGCGATCACTGCGTACGGGCATCATGGCGGGTGCACTCTGTCCCGAGGAACTGATGCGGCAGGTGAACGAGAAGATGTTTATGGATCTGACCAGCGTCTATGGGATGACGGAGACGTCGCCGGGGATGACGCAAACCCGCGTGGACGACCCTTTTGAGGTGCGTTGTACTACGGTGGGAAGGGAGTACGAGTTCACCGAAGTAAAGGTGCTTGACCCCGAAACGGGGGAGGAGTGCCCTGTGGACGTGCCGGGAGAGATATGCTGCAGAGGGTATAACGTGATGAAGGGCTACTACAAGAATCCGGAAGCCACGGCACAGGTGATTGATGCCAATGGCTTTATGCATTCGGGCGATCTCGGCGTGAGGGACAAGAATGGTAATTACCGGATTACGGGTCGCATCAAGGATATCATCATCCGCGGAGGAGAGAACATCTCTCCAAAGGAGGTGGAGGATTATCTCTACCGGATGTCTGGCGTGAAGGATGTACAGGTGGTGGGGGTGGCTTCAAATCGTTATGGTGAAGATGTGGGGGCGTTCATCATTCAGAAGGAGGGGTACCAGCTCTCCACGGAAGATGTGCGCGATTATTGCAAGGGCCATATCGCTAAATATAAAATACCGCGTTATGTCTTTTTCGTGGAGAATTTCCCTCTGACCGGCAGCGGGAAGATCCAGAAATTCCGGCTGAGGGAGATGGCGCTGGAACTGTGTGAAAAGGAGGGCATTGTAATTCTGTGACGTAACATCCATAACGATCCTTAACCGCGTATATTTTGAATAGTGCATCTGGAGCCTTATCTTTGGGGAACTAAATGAAATTTACATGACACAAACTCCTACATGCATTAAATGCAAAAGCGCTGTGACTTATTTCGATGGCTCCCTGTTTCACTGCACGGAATGTTTTCACGAATGGACACAGGAAGATATGGAAGCCGCCACAGAGTTGGAAAAAGTATTGGATAGTAACGGAAACGAACTTTTTGACGGGGATGATGTAACCGTGATAAAAGATTTGAAAGTAAAAGGTTCGTCCATGGTCGTGAAACGCGGTACACGCGCACGCGCTATCAGACTCTCAAGCGAGGACCCCACGCACGTTCAGGCAAAGGTAGATGGACAAACCATTTTCCTGAAGACTGAATTTCTGAAGAAATAAAGAGATCAAATTCCTGACCAAATAAGTCTAAATCACTAAAAAAGGGAGCCCTGATGAGGAGTTCCCTTTTTTGGTGGAGAATATCGGAGTCGAACC
>NZ_DCEN01000030.1:23699-28873 GCF_002316955.1 Proteiniphilum sp. UBA1028 | reverse complement strand
CTAGCCAGCTGAGCTAATCCCCCTTGAATTTCGTGGTGCAAAGATAGAGATTTTGTTTATATTTGCAATCAAAACGAGAGAGAAAAATTAAAAATTGCGCGTTATGATTGTTTTCAACACCACTTTTCATGTCGATGAGGGTATAAACGAAGAGTTTATTGAATATATGCTGCAGCAATTTATTCCGATGTCCACCAAAAGTGGATTGCTCACATCGCCTCGTCTGGCACGTGTGTTTGGAAAGGAGGGTGAGGAGGGATACTCTTATGCGATGGAATTTGTTGCTGCCGATATCGTGACGCTGGAACGCTGGAATGCCGATGAGAGCAAGATTGTCTATGATCCCTTGCTGGAGAAGTTTAAGGAGAAGCTGATCGGATTCTCAACCATCATGCAGACAATAGAGTACTGATGCAGAAAGAACGGATTATCATGGGCATTGACCCGGGCACGCAGGTGATGGGCTACGGCATACTCCGTGTACTGGATAACAAACCGTCGATGATGGCAATGGGGGTGATGGAGCTGGGTAAATACGGCGATCATTACCTCAAGCTGGCGAAGATATATGCCCGCGTCATCGGCCTGATTGAGGAGTTCCTGCCCGACGAGCTAGCCATCGAGGCTCCTTTCTTTGGCAAGAACGTGCAGAGCATGCTCAAGCTGGGACGTGCACAGGGGGTGGCCATGGCTGCTGCCATCTCGCGCGACATCCCGATTTTTGAATACGCCCCGCTGAAGATCAAGATGGCGATCACCGGCAATGGCAGGGCGGCGAAGGAGCAGGTGGCCTACATGTTACAGAAGATTTTGCATATCCCTGATGAGAACATGCTTCCGCAGTTGGACGCGAGCGACGGACTTGCGGCGGCACTTTGCCATTTTTACCAGTCGGGTGTCACCACCGGAGACAGAAAATACAAGGACTGGAAAGATTTTGCCAGCCGCAACCAGGATAAGGTGAGAAAATAAAAAAAAAATCCCTTTTTCTTGCATAATACTCCCGAACTTTTTTAACTTTGCCTGATGAATGAATTGATTTCACACATAGAATTCCTGCTGCATGAACACAACTGCGTGATCATTCCCGGTTTTGGCGGTTTTGTGGTGAATACGCTTCCTTCCCGCAGAGATGGTATTGCCACTTTCCTGGAGCCGTCGTGCGAACTGGTCTTCAACCGCGATCTTACCCACAACGACGGACTTCTGGCTCAGTCTTACATGAGAAGCGATAAGCTGATGTTTGAAGCAGCCATGCAACGCATTGAGCGTGCCGTAGAGGAACTGAAAAATCAGTTACGGGAGGTACGCCGTGTGGATCTGGGAAAACTGGGCTCGTTTACCATGAACGACGAGAAACGATTCATGTATACTCCGGCTAATTTTGTACGTCCTTCGCTGTTCGGACTGACCCGGGCAACGCTGAAGCCGCTTGTTCAGATGCAGACACCCTCAGTAACGTCCAGAGAAGTGGGACGCGAAAGACGGTTCTCTCATGTGGGCATCAGTGCTACAGCCGCGGTAGCAATTATTTTGCTGATGTTTCTCCTACCGGTGAGCGATACAAACAGAGAACACCAGTCGGCACAAATGATTTCCGAAACATCGTTGTTCGGGAATAAACACAACCATGCCCATGGACTGGAAAATGTTACGCCCAATGCTGGGGTTGACGGTGATGCCAATATATTGCCCGTTTCGCCCTCAGTAACAGCGAATACCACCGATGCCACATTGCCAGCCCCGACAGGACAGGAGCTGGCTGCCGGAGGACCACGATACTATGTTGTGGTGGGGGTCTACGAGCTGCCCGATGTGGCACAGAAAATGATGGAGACGCTGCGCAATGAGGGGTTTGCACACATGGGAAGCCTGAAACGTTCCGGCCGCATTGATGTGTATGCCGCATCATTTACCGAAAGAAGCGAGGCGGAGTCTTTTATGAAGGAAATTCACAAACAATATCCCACGCATTCCGATGCCTGGATTTTAAAACGAAAATAGATTATGTCGCTGAAAAGTAATATCTTAGCGGGGTTTGTGCTGTATTGGGTATACGAGCTGTACAGATATCGGAAGAGGCTGGTTCCCCCCATGGACCGGTTCCGTTTCCCCGATTTTTAATGCATACGACATCCCCGGAATAACTGTTTCTGGGGATTTTTTTGGGAGATGCTGTTAACCTGAACGTCTCCTGCCATGACCGCCGTCGTCCCATCCTCCGCCCCGGCGCATATCGCCTCTCGAGGCTCCTCCCTTAAACACGTTAAACCGGTAGACAAAGTGTACAATGAAATAACTGGTGAGCGTGTTGGTGGTGGTATCGCGGATATAATTGGACGAAACACTCCGGCGGATGTTGCTGCGTTGCTGCAGGATATCGTATACTTTTATCCGGATCAGGCCGTTTTTCTGCTTTAATATTTGTTTTTCGAGAGAGGCATTCCACAGGGTTTCGTTCTGCTTGAAGCCATCGGCATAGCCTGAGTTGGTGGAGTAGCGTATATCGCTTTGAAAATTAATGTCGTACGGAAGGTAGACTGTGGTGTTCGCGGAACTGCCATAGTTGAAGTACTCCCTGTCCTGCTGCCCCTCAAGGGTGTTCTTCACCTTGTTATAGGATATGTTTCCCCGTAGGGAGAACTGAAGCTTGTCGGAATTATAGTTGAAGCTCAAATTCTCAGAGAGGTTGAGCTGCTTGCTGATATTCTCCTCGTTGTTGGAGAAACCGTTATTTCTCCTGAAAGCGCCATAGGAGGTGGTCGAAACCGTAAACTTTTTGCTAAATAATGGCTGCGTGGTGGTGAAACGCATGTCGGCATCCCAGTTGCCATTCACATTTCGGTAGGTGTTCTCTTTTCGTCCCGTTTCGGGGTCGGTGAAACGGGAGGTAACAATTGCGTTCAACGTGTAATTGAAATTGCCGGTCAGCATGTAAAATCGGTTCTGCTGTGGTTGCGAATTCTGGTACCTGATGTTCATCCGGTGAAGGAAGGCCGGTTTGAGGTCGGGATTTCCGTAGGTGATGTTCAGGGGGTTGCTCACGTCGACCACGGGCGATATCTGGTTGACGGAGGGTTGATCGGTATTTCCGGTATAGGTGAAGCGCAGGTTCTTCTGCCTTGACCAGAGATAGTTGAATTGCGCATTGGGGGAGTAGTTCGTGATCTTTTGCGTGATATTGCTGATGAGTGAATCTCCGATGAATGTCTCTCTTTTAGAGGTGGAGGGATAAACGCTGAACCCAACGTTGTAATTGTATTTCTCGCTTCTCGAACGGAAATTGACGCCCACATCCTGGTTCACGGAGTTGTTCTCGTTCAGCTTGCTGTATTTTGTGTCCAGAACCGTATAATTTCCCTCCTCATCGCGGGTGCGCGTATCTTTGTCGGATACGGAAGAACCTTGTCTGTAGTTGTAGGAAAACTGGAGGAAGTTTTGTTTACCCAGCGGCTCCACGTAAGAAACGGAGCCCCCCCAGCTTGTACTGCTGTTATTATTTGTGATGCGCTGATCGAGCAGGTCGTCGACGCGCTTTCCGGTGTAGTATGTGTTGGAGATGTTGGTGGCCTTGTTCTCCGAATTGTTCGAGCGGGCGTTGATTCCCACGCTGATGCTTCGTCCCGGTTTTCCCAGTCGGCGGTTGAGATGGAGATTGCCCCCAAGGTTTTTTCCGTTGCCGCGTGAGGCATAGTCGGCATTCCCATAGTTGACGGTATCTCCTTCGATGCGCGTTGTTGAAAAGATGTCGGCCTCCACACTCTCGCTGCTGCTGAATGAGATGGTGGGACGGAAGACCAGTGTTGTGAGCGAATCGGGCTTCCACTGCAGCCGCATATCAAAATTCACATTTTCACTTCGGCTGTTGGAGCGGTTATTCTGATCTTCGTAGGTGTCGCCCTTGCTTAACAGGTTTTGTGTGTATATCTTTGAGCTTGCGTCGGTCCGGTTGTTGCCATACCGTATGTTGCCTCCCATTTCCAACTTGTCCGACGCCTCCTTGCTGAAGTTAAAGCCGCTGTTCCCCGATGTGGTGATCCCACTTCCTGCGCCACCACCACCTCCTCCTCCTCTGCCTCCTCTACCTCCGCCACCACCCCCCAGGGCAGCACCCAGATCGGAGGCGCCGGCATTGTTGGTGTTGTTGATGCCTCCCATGAAAGTCATCTGGTCGCTGTTGCGCATATGGTTTACCATGGTGTTTGCTTCGTAGCGATCCATGCTTCCATATCCTGCATAGGCATTGCCAAAGGTGCCTTGTTTCATGTTCGGGAGGATCGTGAGGTTGATGATCATCTCTTCCTCCCCATCGTCGAAGCCGGTCATTTTCTCCATTTCTGATTTGTTGTCGATGATCTGCAGCTTATCGACCATTCTGGCAGGCAAATTTTTGGAGGCTATCTTTGGGTCGTCACTAAAGAACTCCTTGCCATCGACAAATATCTTTTTGATCTCTTTCCCCTGTACTTTGATGACGCCATTCTGATCGATCTCCACACCGGTCATCTTCTTAAGCAGATCTTCTACCACCGCCATCTCGGTTACGTTATACAAGGCGGCGTTGTATTCCAACGTGTCGCCCTTGACCAGAATCTCGGTGGCGGCCGCAGTAACCACCGCTTCCTCGAGCAGAATTGTGTTCTCCTCGAGGGAGATGGTGCTCAGGCTTACTGACGGCTGCGAAGGGGTGAGGGTGAAGTGTTTATAGACGGGGGCATATCCCATAAACGAGATGTGCGCGATGTAACTGCCGTGATTTACCGGAATCAGAAAGGACCCCTCGGCCGACGAGGAGGTCCCGGTGACCAGCGTGCTGTCTTTCGGGTTTAAAATGCGGATGGTGGCGGCAGGAATGGCATCTCCTGTTTCTCCGTCGGTGATTTTACCGGAAACGCTCCCCGTACCGGATTGAGCATACACGAATGTGATACATGCAAACAGTACAAAAAAGAAGATAAATGTTTTTTTCATCAGTAAATAAAAGTTGTTCAAGAATAAATTGGATGGACAACTTTCCCGTTGTGCACCGTTGCGACAAATGTAGGAAGAATAAAGGGTAGCTTCAAAATGAATAGATAAACCGCAACTTTTCATCGATGAATAAACGAAATTAATCGGGAAACTGTGTTACATTTGCAGGCAGAAGCAGTGAAAAATCACCGAAAAAATCACCG
>NZ_DCEN01000030.1:0-23565 GCF_002316955.1 Proteiniphilum sp. UBA1028 | reverse complement strand
ACCGAAAAAATCACCGAAAAAATGAACGAAACAAGATACGAAACAAAAATACTGGGCTTGCCTTTTCCCAAACCAGATATTTACGGCTCCCTTTCAATGCCGGTATATCACGCGCTGGCGTATGAATTTGCGACTGCCGAAGAGATGGAGGCGGCATTTTGCGGACGCACTGCAGAGCATACCTATTCGCGGGTGACAAACCCCACTGTACAGTATTTCGAAGAAAGGGTGAAAGCCGCGACAAGCGCCTATGGCGTAACGGCACTGAACTCGGGCATGGCAGCCATCAGCAACACTTTTTTTACGCTTGCAGGGACAGGTAGCAACGTGGTCACATCGCGCTATCTGTTTGGAAACACTTACTCTTTTTTCGTGAATACCCTGAGCGCTTTTGGCGTGGAGGTGCGTTTTTGTGACCTAACCAATCCGGAGGATATTGCTGCCTGCATAGATGCGAACACCTGTGCCGTCTATCTGGAGGTAATCACAAACCCTCAGATGGAGGTTGCCGATTTGAAAATAGTGGCTGACGTGGCTCACGAAAGAAATGTCCCCCTTATTGCCGATACCACCCTCATCCCATTCACTTGTTTTCGTTCTGCCGACTTCGGGGTGGATATTGATGTGATATCGAGTACCAAATATATTTCGGGAGGAGGTAGCAGCCTGGGTGGGTTGATCATTGATCACGGGCTTTTCGACTGGTCTCATTCGCCTAATCTAAAGCCGTTTTCTGATGTCTCTGCGTCGGCTTTCCACTTCAGGCTTCGCAAGGAGATACACCGCAACCTGGGAGCTTATATGACACCCGAAGTGGCTTATATGCAGTTGCTGGGCCTGGAAACCCTGCAGGTGCGTTACGAAAGGCAGGCGGGTAATTGCAGGGAACTGGCCAAAAGATTGCAGCCGCTGCCCGAAGTGCAGTCAGTTAATTACACCGGATTGCCCGGGAACCCTTTTTATGCGGTGAGCAGACGTCAGTTTGGCGACCTCCCCGGGGCTATGCTGACCTTCGACCTGGAATCGAAAGAACAATGTTATACCTTCCTGAACCGGCTGAAACTGATCCGCCGTGCGACCAACCTCTTTGAAAACCGTTCACTCATCATCCACCCGGCAAGCACCATCTATGGCACCTTTACGCCTGAACAACGTGCAGACATGGGCATAAAAGAAACCACACTCCGCCTGTCCGTGGGACTGGAGAGTGTGGACGATTTGCTGGGGGATATCCGGCAGGCACTTGTTTTGTGACTGGCTACTCTGCGAGAAGTGAATTGACCAGATCGTTAAACTCTTCGATAAATTCCTCGTAAAAAAGACCGGTGGCCGGACCGTTGAAACCGGTATGTACTTTGCGTACTTTTCCTTCCTTGTCAATAAAGATGGTGGTGGGATAGCTGGAGAAATTTTCCAGTTCCGGCAGTGCGCCGGCTACATTTTCCTTGCCCACCGCTCCACCAAAAAGGATGGGATAACCTGTGTTGTACCGTTCCTTGAGCTGGCTGATAGCTCTCTTCGCATAAGCTTCGTCGTTTTTCCGCTCAAAGGCGATGCCGATGACTTCTACACCGCGGCTTTTGTTGGCTTCGTACCAGGGAGCCAGGAAGGCCATCTCATCGAGGCAATTGGGGCACCAGCTTCCCAGGATGGACACGATCACCACTTTACCCCGGTATCTTTCATCCCGGAGTGAACCCTTGTTCCCTTCCAGATCGGGCAGCGAAAAGCTGAGCGTTTCATAACCCGGCTTGAGGCCGGCAAGGGAGTAGGCGTCGGCCAGTACGGCGCCATCGTTCTTCGTGCCCACCAGTTGTGTTGTGCCGCGGGTGGTATAAAAATTGCCCTCAAACCGGATGTCGTCCGTAAAGGTAAGATCGATAAAATATGGACTCAGTCCCCCGAAGGCCGAGAGTTGTACCCCATCATCGGTATAGGAGCCCTCCAGGAACCGGAGGTCACCCGAGTTGGTCAGGATGGAGCCGGTTACGACTTTACGGTCGGTTTTGAAGATACCTACGTTGCGGGTGGTATCTCCCTTTTCGCTCAGGAAAAGGACATCCCACTTGCCGTCGATCCTGTGGGGGGTGGGCTTTGCAACAGCTTTAAAACGTTCTGCCACACCGTACACTGCGGTGAAAGGAACACCGGAATCGCCGTCAATGTAATTCCTGATGAAGTTACCATCAATCCGGGTGTTGTTGACAAACCCTTTGATTACAGCATCATAAGCGACGATGGGAATAACGAGCGTGTCGCCGTGAAACGTTACTCCGGGCAGCTTCACGCGTTCTTCCCCATTGATAAGGGTGACAGTAGCCAAGCCGGCCTCCTTCTTCACGTCAAACAGGAAAGGGGCTTTCCTGTCGCCCGACACTGCGAGTTCGCCGCGCCAGATGCCTTCGCAAAGTTCATTTTTCTTTTGGCAGGAACTGAAACCTGCAAGGAGCAGCAGAAGAAATAAAAGCTGATATTTTATCATTTGGAGGATATGAGAAATGCAAGTTTCGTATGTCTATATTGAAATGAATATGGCTGAAAAAGAGATCTAATGGGTTGTCAAAGAGGGTACTCGTCGAAAGCATACAATACCGTGGAGAGGTATCGCTCTCCGGTGTCGGGCAGGATTACCACAATGTTTTTACCCTCATTCTCCGGTTCTTTTGACAGTTGCAGTGCAGCGTATACTGCGGCACCCGACGAAATTCCGACAAGGAGTCCTTCGGCCTTTGCCAGATTTCTGCTGGTACGTATGGCGTCGTCGTTGCTTACGGGTATGACGCGGTCCACGACCGTTCCATCATAGGTTCCCGGTACAAAACCGGCACCAATACCCTGAATCTTGTGGGGACCGGGTTGTCCTCCCGAAAGAACGGGGGAGTCGGCGGGTTCCACGGCTACCACTTTTACATGTGAGTTTAGCTCTTTTAGCCTTTTCCCGGCGCCACTCACAGTGCCTCCCGTGCCAACGCCGCTGACAAAAATATCCACCTTGCCGTCTGTGTCGCGCCATACCTCTTCGCCGGTCGTTCTGTAGTGGATCTGAGGGTTGGACTGGTTTTCAAATTGTTGCAGAATGACGGCGTTGGGTATTTCTGACTGTAACTCTTTTGCCCTGGCGATGGCGCCTTTCATGCCGTCGGTGCCGGCGGTCAACACTAACTCTGCACCGAGTGCTTTCAACAGGTTTCTTCTTTCCAGGCTCATGGTCTCGGGCATGGTCAGAATCAACCGGTACTTCTTGATGGAAGATACAAAGGCAAGGCCTATACCGGTATTGCCACTGGTGGGTTCAATGATGACCGAGCCGGGCTTAAGAAGACCGTTCTTCTCGGCATCCTCAACCATGGCCAGTGCGATACGGTCTTTTACACTTCCCAGCGGATTAAAACTTTCCAGTTTCGCGATCAGATTTGCTTTGGCACCCTCGGACTTTCCAAAGTGATTCAACTTCAATAAGGGCGTGTTGCCCACCAGTTCCGTAAGATTTTCTGCAATTTTTGTCATAATGTGATATTTATAAATGTTTCAGACAAAGGTAAAGGTTGTTTTGAAAGTATGAAATAGCATAATTGTGCTATTTTTTCGGCCATGACTTCGATAAATCATTAAATTTGTACTTGCATAACGAGAAAAGGGAGTGATTAATCATTTTATATTAGCAGATAATCAGGATGTGACACGTGCCGGGTTGAGGTCGATTCTGAAAGAGGCCGATGCGCAGGTGTCGGTGACGGAGGTGGCAACCTATCATCAACTGATCCGGGAGCTACGGGTTCATCCGCTGTCGGTGGTGGTGGTCGATTACTCTTTGTTCGATTTTTCGTCCGCCAATCATATGCTGAACATCAAAAGCGGTGCAAAGCAATCGGCCTGGCTCCTTTTCCCGGATGAGCCCGACGAACATTTCCTGCGACGCCTGCTGACTGCGGACTCAACCATTGGGGTGGTGATGAAGCATCATGCCAAAACAGAGGTGCTGGAAGCACTGCGATGCGCTTCTGCCGGTCGGGTATACTGGTGTGACTTTGCCGCGTCGGTCATGAAAACCGGTGTGCCTGCCCAGAAAATACCAGATTCGCTCACCATCTCAGAAAAAAAGATTCTCTACGAGATTGCACTGGGAAAGACCACCAAGGAGATTGCGTTGGAGAAAAATCTCAGCTTCCATACTGTCAATGCACATCGGCGTAATATCTACCGAAAACTGGGAGTCAATAGTGTCAACGAAGCTACCCGGTATGCCTTGCAGGCCGGGTTGATCGACTTAATGGAATATTATATCTGATTAGATTCTTTCAATTATTTTCCAGATAGCTTCTACCCAGGCTTCGCTATCGTTCAGAGAGGGAATGAAGGTGAATTTTTCTCCGCCTGCCTCCATGAATAGATTCCTCGCTTCGATATCGATGTCGTATAACGTTTCCAGGTTATCCACCGGAAAGCCCGGGGCAATCACAGCTACTTTCTTCCATCCCAGCTTGGGCAGATCGGCGACGTCTCTGTTCAGGAAGGGTTTTAACCAGTTGTTTCCTCTTTGCGATGCATAAAAAAGCAATGTGCGATGCGGGTCGAATCCGGTCTTTTCGCAAAACAGGCGGTTTGTCTCTTTCAACTGATAGACGTAATCATACTCTTTGCCCTTTTTCCAGGCTGCTTCCACCTGCGACACCGGCAGGCTGTGGTAACTGAAAATAAGCCGGTCAATATCATCCAGATAGGGATGTGCGCAGGCTGCCAGCGCATTGATAAAGGCGGGGTGATTGTAGTAGGACTCCACAAACTTCAAACGAAAGGAGTGGGGATGGCGAAAAAAAATACGCCCGATCTCATCGACGGTAGTTTGTGTGGTGGACTGGGCGAAGTGCGGATACAACGGAAAGACTATAACTTCGTGTAAAAGAGGGCACTTTTGTTCGAGCCTTTTGAAGGCACCCGGTATGTCGGGTGTCCCATATCGCATGGCAATCTCCACGGGGAGCCCTTTTTTTGTTTCGAGCTCTTCCGAGAGTCTCTGCATATAATATAGCAACGGTGCTGTCTTAGGCTCTTCCCTGCGCCATATTTGGCTGTACTTTTCCTGTGATCGTGATGCCGATAAGGGCGCAATGATGTTGGTGGAGACTAACTTTGACAGCCATTGGGGTCGCCCCATCACCAGCGGATCCGAGAGCATGTCGCCGATGAATCTCTTCACTTCGGCCTTGTCCTTGTGCGCTGGCGTACCAATATTGATCAATAATATGCCTCTCATTTTCTAGTTTTCAGCTTTCAGTTCCTGGATATCTTTCTCCGGTTACTCACCCACAAATGTCTCCAGAAGTTTGCACGATTCGTCCGGAATGATTGTTACCGATTTGGTGTCTGCCGGAATAAGCATCGATTCACCCTGACCAAGGAATTCAGAATTGCCTTTGTCGTCTTTGATGGTACAATGTCCGGCCATGCAGATGTAAATCACAAATGAATCGAGATTCGCATACTGTCGGGTCATTGGAATATCCGCTTCAAGCAACCGGGTGGTGAAATAGGGACAGGAAACCAGGTCGACAGGTTGGTTTGTATTCTTCTCGTAATTTGTTTTGTATGAGTCGCTTATTTTGTAGTCAATCGCATCTTTTGCAAGCTCGGTATGGAGTTCGCGGGAGTTGCCATTGGCATCCTTGCGGTTGTAGTCGT
Source organism: Proteiniphilum sp. UBA1028 (assembly GCF_002316955.1). Lineage (NCBI taxonomy): Bacteria > Pseudomonadati > Bacteroidota > Bacteroidia > Bacteroidales > Dysgonomonadaceae > Proteiniphilum > Proteiniphilum sp. UBA1028. Next base: position 17,886 of record NZ_DCEN01000030.1, on the reverse strand, counting down.
ATATGCGATAGGTGATGTCGGATGTTTGTTGAATCTCCGCAATGAAGCATCCCGCACCGATGGCATGCACCCTACCTGCCGGCAGGAAGAAGACGTCTCCCTCCTGTACTTCGTATTTTTTGAGGCTGTTGGTAAAGGTATTGTCCTGCACCGTTTCCACATAGGTTTCCGGAGTGATGTTTTTTTCGAAACCGGAATAAAGAAATGCTCCCGGCGCTGCTTTAATGACGTACCACATTTCGGTCTTCCCGAAAGATCCGTGCCGTTCTCCGGCCAGCGTATCATCGGGATGAACCTGAATGGACAGGTTGTCTCTTGCGTCAATAAACTTGATGAGCAACGGAAAGGTGTTGCCGTACTTTTCATACACCTTCCTGCCAACCAGCTTATCTTTCTCGCGGATGAGCAGTTCCCCGAGCGTTGTTCCGGCGAAAGGCCCGTTGGCAACGACCGACAGGTTGTTTTTGACTCCTGATATTTCCCAGCTCTCGCCAATGCCTTCCTGCACGGGACTAATTTGTTTGAAGAGGCTTATTTCCGACCCGCCCCAGATTACAGACTTCAGGATGGGGTGAAATTTAAGCGGATAAAGAGGGTATGTTTGCTCTTGCGTGTTGTAGGTCATAGTTCAAACGTAGCTTGCTGATCGAATATTTTTATTTTTCATAACGATGGCCGTGCGTGCGGGGAGGTATAGTCTCAACCACCCTTTGTCGTGCGGTGCATAAAGAGGGTCATACTGGGTGAAGTGATGGAGGGTGTCGTCGTTCAGTCCAAAGCCTCCGAACTTCGGGTTGTCTGTGTCGAGTATAATTTCATATTCGCCCTGTGGCACCAGGATGCCGTAATCGCAATAGGACCGCTGCGGATGAAAGTTGTATACAAACAACAGTTCGTTGCGCATGTAAGCCAGAATATTGTCGTCGTCTTTATCCCAGATCTTTATCAGGGAAGTGGACTGAAAATCGGGTACGGACCTGATCAGGCCAATCATCGCCTTATCGAAATCGCCCAGGTAGTGATATTTTAAATTGGGATCATCGGCCAGGTGCCACTGCCGTCGGGCATAGAGGTATGACCAGTTGTTTCCTTCGCGCGGGAAATCGACCCACTCGGGGTGCCCGAACTCATTTCCCATGAAGTTCAGGTAGCCGCCATTCATGGTGGTGGCCGTTACCAGGCGAATCATCTTGTGTAGTGCGAGGCCGCGATCCACGGTAAGGGAACTGTTCATCAGTTTCGACATGAACCAATACATATCGGCATCAATCAGCCGGAAGATAATGGTTTTATCGCCCACCAAAGCCTGATCGTGGCTCTCAGCATAGGAGATGGTCTTTTCGTCGGCACGCCGGTTGGTGGTTTCCCACCAGATCGCACTCGGATGCCACTCTTCATCTTTTTTTTCCTTGATGGTTTTGATCCAAAAGTCGGGGATATTCATCGCCATGCGATAGTCGAACCCATACCCGCCCTCCTCCGGCTTCATGGCTAGTCCCGGCATACCGCTTACTTCCTCGGCAATGGTGATGGCATGCGGATTTACTTCGTGGATGAGCTTGTTAGCAAGGGTCAGGTAGCAGATGGCATCGCCGTCCTGCCCGGCATTATAATAGTCGCTGTAGTTGCTGAACGACTCTTCCAGGCCGTGGCTCAGGTAGATCATCGACGTGACGCCATCGAAACGAAAGCCGTCGAATTTAAATTCCTCGAGCCAGTATTTGCAATTTGAAAGGAGGAAATGAAGTACTTCATTTTTGCCATAGTCGAAACAGAGCGAATCCCATGCCTGGTGATTTCGCCGTTCCGGGTTGCTGTGAAAATAGAGATCGTAGGAGCCATCCATTCTGGCAATCCCCTCTGTTTCGTTCTTCACAGCATGGGAATGTACAATATCCATGATCACGGCAATGCCCATTTCGTGTGCTTTGTCTATCAGTTCACGCAGCTCTTCGGGTGTACCGCATCTTGAAGAGGGGGCAAAAAAGCTGGAGACATGGTATCCAAACGATCCGTAATAGGGATGCTCCTGGATGGCCATAATCTGAATGGCATTGTACCCATTTTCTTTCACACGGGGGAGGATGTTTTGCCGGAACTCATTGTAGGTGCCGACTCTTTCTTCTTCGGTGGACATGCCCACGTGCGCCTCATAGATGAGGAGGGGAGAAGTGTCGGGTCTGAAGCGGGCTGTTTTGAACCGATACTTGTTTTCCGGCTCCCATACTTGCGCACTGAATATATAGGTGTCCTTGTCTTGCACCACCCGGTTGCACCATGCAGGAATACGTTCTCCAAAACCACCTTCCCAGCAGACATGAAGCTTGTAAAGATCTTCGTGACGAATGCAGTCAGCCGGGAACTTCCCTTCCCAAATGCCATTCTCCATCTTTTTCAACCGAAATGATTCGAGTCTTTGCCATTGATTGAAGGTACCCACCAGAAATATCCCGGTAGCACGGGGTGCCCATTCGCGAAATACCCATCCCTCGTCGGTCTTGTGAAGACCGAAATAAAGGTATCCGGTCGCGAAATCGGAAAGCGAGATCTTTCCACCCTGGGTAAGATCTGCTAACCTTTTCTCGTAGTAGGCGTGCCGACCTTCAATTGCTTTTGCATGAGGTTCGAGCCACGGGTCGTTTTTGATGATATCAAGCATTGCGACAGCATAAACAGGTTTAAAGCACCGCTATCTTCAGAATGATTTTTTTTGTCGGCCCTTCTCCAATCAGAGGAGCATGTCCGTCTTCGGGTGAGAAGATCACAAACTCTCCCGGCAAGACCGTCACCAGCGCGGATGGTTTGTCGGAAAAGAATTCAATGTCGTTGGCTTCGTCGTACCCCGACTCGGAGGAGGTGAGGGTAGAGAGCGACTTCCAGCCAAATGTTTCCTCTTTTGCAATCGGTATCTGAATATCGATAAATTTTTTGTGTGTTTCCAGCCGGGCGTCTTCAGGCTTCTTCAGTACCGTTTCCACAATGGAAGCCCTGAGCTGCTTGCCTTCAATTTCAACCGATCCGGTTTCTACTGTTTCCAGGTTGAGCTGCCGGATGTATTCAAATGCTTTTTCGAAAAGCGGATGCAGGCTGAAATAATTGGCTGCATTTGCGAGATTGTCTACAATCATATAGTGATATTTTTATTTGTTTTGAAACAGGACAAAGATAACGAAAATATGGATTTCAGAAAAAATAAATAACCCGCCCGAAACAGAATCTGTGTCGGACGGGTAGAAAATGAAAAAAGAGAACTGAATGTTTATTTTTTAAAGGGATCGAGTGCCTGCGTGGGGGTCCCATCCACAAAGCAACCTTTGTTGTAGCCCCCGTTATAGCCCGGGGGTGCCTGTGGTTCCCAATAAAAGATACCCAGCAGATTGCTGTTGGTCATCCCGTAGTCGAGAAGCCTTTTCAGGAAGGCTCTACATATTTCGGCCTGGTCGTACGGCATGCCCACCTCGCAGATCATCACCGGCTTGCCATAGGCCTGCACCACTGCCTCGATGTTGGCGATGCAGTTCGTTACGGTCGACTGCCAGCTTTCGACCTCGGGATAGAGCGACATGCCAATCATGTCGTATCGGGCATTCTGGGCTTTCAGATAACCAAAGATGCGGGTGTAGAGATCAGCCCGTTGCCCGCTGTCAAGGTGTACCACCACGCTGCAGTCGGGAAAGATGGCCTTCACGGCATCATAGCCCGAATTGACCAGTGTGGCAAAGTTGGAGCCATTCTCAAAATGACCCAGGGGGAGCAGCATGCCATTGCGTGTTTCATTGCCGATCTGTACCCACTCCGGTTCAATGCCATTCTCTTTCAGTCGGGTAAGCATTTCGGTGACGTGCCCGGCCACAGCCTCCCTGAGTTGGGCTATGTTGTAATCAGCCCAGGCAGCGGGCGGTATTTGTGCGCCGGGGTCGGCCCATGTATCGCTGCAATGGAAGTCAATCATTAGCCGCAGTCCCAGCTTGTGTGCTCTGCGGGCTTTGACGACGACATCGTGGATGTTATTCCATCCCTCTGCAGGGTTTACCCATACCCGCAGGCGGATGGCGTTCATGCCACTCTCCTGTTTGAGCAATGTCATCAGTTCGGTCTCCTGATGAAGGGAGTTGTAAAACTTGATTCCCTCCTTCTCCATTTGTGTCACCCAGCTCACATCGGCTCCTTTGGCAAAGGCGCTTCGGTCGGGTGGTACTACCGGCTCGGGAAAGGGATTGGTGAGGGGGCTCTCTTGCATGCAGGAGGACACCATCATCACCAGAGCGATCAGAAGTGGAATCGGTTTGATTGTTATTTTGAGCATGTCATATTTTTTTATTTCAGGGTGATAATCTGTTTGCAGACGTCCACCGTGAGGGTGTAAGTGCCGGCCGATAGGGACGCATCATTCGTGAGATTTCCTCCGTAGAGGATCAGCTCGCCATTGCTTCCGCCGAATTTTAAATCCCAGTTTTCGTTGAGGATGATCTGGAAGCCCCAGGGTGACGGGCCGGCAATGGTCACCTGCGCGCTGTAGACCCCCACCGTTTCTGTGGGGGTCATGGTGTGAAGTGTCCAGTCGTCGTCGAGCCCGGAGTAAGAAACGGAAGAGATCGGTGTGAGCTTGTAGGTCAGAGCCTTCTTATACATTTCGATAAGGTAGAGACCCGCTTGGGGGGCGGTGATATTTACTCCTCCGCCAAAAAGCAGTGAGCCTGCCAGGGCTGTGCCTCCCTCAGCCATGCCGTAGGCGTCGCTCCAGTTGTCTTTCTCATTGTAGAATTTGTATCCCCATAGGGAATTTACATTGCAGCCACCGCCGTATCCCAGTGCATCTTCATTGAAGAGACGCAGATAGTTGTCAAAGGTCCAGCTGCCGGAGGTGCCGTCATCCACGCCGGAGAGATAGAGCAACGGTGGAATCTCGATCGGTGTGGAAGAGCCTTCGGTGACGGTGAGGAGCCACTGCTGCGGATTGCTCAGGTCGAGGATCAGTGTAACGGATCCCGTGCCGCTTACGGGCACTGTGATGGGCGTGGCGTTGTTGCCGAAGGTGAGCTTCTCTGGTGTGCCGCTGAAGCCAATGGGTGTATCCGTGGCAGCGGCATCGTCGGTGCCGGTAGTCAGGTTATACTGTTTACCCGTGCCGGAGATGGTGACGTTGATGGTGCCGGTAGCCGTGTTGTTGAAGGCGTAGCTCCAGCGGTTTGCGGTCCGGTCGAATGTCATCTCGCCGTTCACATCTCCCGCGACGGTGAGTGTGGGTATATGCAGGGCACTCCACTCCCTGGCAGTGGTGTTGAGAATGGTGTAGTAGGAGCCTGCCTGTCCCGGAAACCAGAAGTTCCAGTGGCTGGTTTCTTTCGATGCCATAAAGGCAGTGCCGTCCACACCGTCGTTGCCCCAGACCGATCCTTCGCCTTCACGCAAGTACCAGTTGTACCAGGCAGTAACACCCAGGAACCCTTCATAGATGCCGTTGGAGGTGGCTGAATAAAGTGTTCTGCCGGTCTCACCCATGGCGCTGTCGAGAATATATCCGACAGACATGTCGATGAGGTAGGGAGTGACACTCATGGTGATCACATTGCTGTAAGCGGGAGGCATGTTGTTGCCTAGCTCGCTCCGGATGCGGATGTAGAGGGGATAAGATACGCCACCTTCCATGCCCAGCCTGCTCAGTTGTGCATTGAGCTCATAGTGGGTGTACTGATGCTGGAAGATGCCATCTTCGGCCCGTTGTTCCACGGCATTCGAAAAATCGGCATTGGCAGCTAGCTGTATGGTGTTGGCGATGGCATTTTCAGGAGCCAGCACACCGGGATTGCTCAGGCTGATCTCCCCATTGTCGGTCCAGTAGATCGTTAGCGCCAGGTCGTCGGCTGCATCGTAGTTGAGCACAATATCTTCTGTGGAACCCTGCAGCGTCACCACACCGCCACCCGTAGTGGTCAGGAAATCGCCATCCTTCTCGCAGGAGGAGATCACCACGAAAATGCTCACCAGCAGAATATATATTGATTGTTTCATTTTCATTGATCTCAAGTTTAATAGTTTGCATTCTGTAAGTTGGGGTTGGCCGAAAGTTCGGTGGCGGGAATGGGGTAGATGTTGTATTTGTTGTCCACGGCACGTCCCTCCTTCACGCCTCCTTTCCACTGCCAGATACGTCCCGATCCGGTGAAGCGGCCATAACGGATCAGATCGGTGCGGCGTGTACATTCCCACAGCAGCTCGCGGCCCCGTTCATCGAGGATCCAGTCGAGGGTCAGCTTCGTGGAACTGATGTTGCCGCTCTGGTCGCCACAAGCCCGCTCATTGATCTCGTTTACCAGCGTCAAGGCTTCAGCGGGGGTGGCCCCCTGGCCACCACGGAGCACCGATTCGGCAAGCATCAGGTAGATGTCGGCCAGGCGAAACACAGGAAAGTCGGTGTTCACTCCCACTGCCTGCGTGTTGGAGGCGGCGGCGCCCGCATCTGTGAGGTTGCTCCATTTCATGGAGTAATAGCCGTTGCTTGCATCGCTGAGGCCACCATCGATGTACTGTGTTTGTCCTTCCGAGTAAAAGCGGCGTCTTGTGTCGGTTGATGATGCATCGTCGAAGAGGGCCACATATTCACCTCGTACCCGGAAGTTGCCCCAGGCACCGGTGACACCCACTTCGGCTTCAGCGTTGCCGGTAGCTCCGCCACAGACGATGTTGGTGGTGGCGCCCCAGGTAACGGTATGTTCGCTGTCTACGACGAACGAGAAGATGATCTCGTTGGTTCGAAGATGGTTCTCGGCATTGAACAACCTGGCCCAGTCGCTCTCGAGCGAATAACGATTGCTGTTGATGATCTTCTTTGCGTAGTTGATGCAGTCGGTATAGCGCGGTGTTCCCGTGTATACTTCGGCATTGAGATAGAGGCGCGTCAGCAGGGCTTGCACCGCTCCCCGTGTTGCACGGCCATATTCTGTCGTTTCGGACATTTCCTCCTCGATGTCGCGCAGCTCATCTTCCACATAGTCGAAGAGCATTGTACGGGAGTAGGCTTCGGGCTTGTAATTGCTGAGAGGGGTGGTTTCATCCACGAAAGGCCCCTGACCGAAAAGGTCGATGATATAGCTGTAGGCGAGGGCTCTCAGAAAGCGGGCCTCGGCACGCATGGCGCGGATATCGCTTTGTTCGGTTTCTGTGAAACGACCGATAGCTCCGTCCATCGCGTTACGGATAAACTCGTTGCAAATGGTGATGGTATAATAAATACGATAATAAGAGTCGGACACCCACACGTCGTTTTCATCCCACGAGATGAAGGAGATATCCCAAAGGTCGTCGCCCTCATTCCAGGTATAGGCGATCTCATCGGTGCCAGCCTCCTGCAGGTAGAAATAACTACGGAAAAGGTCGAAGTTGGTAGCCAGATCCACATTGCCGCCACCCAGCTCCTGACCTGCAATCACGAAGGAGGCGTACAGCTTGGCCAGCACATTTTTGTAATTGGCTGCCTGACTATATACTCCTTCGGCATCGGTTTCGATTACGGGGCGTTGGTTCAGGTCGTCGCTGCAGCTGTTGGCGAGCATGAGTGATCCTGCCAACAAGAAGATATAAGTTAGAATTTTTTTCATTTTCCTTGATTTTTTCAAAGGTTTAGAATTCAAGTCCCAACGTCAGGGAGTAGATGCGAGGACGGGGATATACGGAGGAGTCGACACCCGAGTTGTTCTCCGGATCCACGCCAATGTAGCGGGTGATGGTGAAAACATTCTGCACCATGGCCGAGAGGTTCATCGAGAGCAGGTTGTTGATCCTGCCAAAGTTGTATCCTATCTGCAGGTTATCCATCCGCAGAAAGGAGGCATTCTCCACGTAGTGGTCGCTCAGCTGCTGGCGATTCACAAAACCTGTCTCCAGGTAGCTGCGATGCAGGTTGTTGAGCTCGTAGTTGTTGTACGAGATCGTTCCAAAAGCGCCGGTGTCCATGGCGACATTGTTGTAGATGTAGTTACCTACGTTGGCGCGGAGGCTGGTACTGAAATAGAACTTTTTCCATTGTAGCATCGTGCTGAAACCGAAGATCCAGTCGGGGAAGATGGAGTGATAATGGTAGAGGTCGTTGGAGTTGACCGTGCCATTGCCGTCGAGGTCGGCATATAGCCCTTCGATGGGTTTCCCCGTTGCCTCATCGTAGATCTGTTTATAAACGTAGAAGCTGTAGGGGGCATATCCTTCGGTAAAGACCTGTATCTGTTGTCCGCCGACGCCTACGGTGGGTCCTACCAGTGTATTGGGGGATTCAGCTCCTTCCACCAGGGTGAGGTTGGTGATGCTGTTATGCTGGTAGGTGGCATTGGCGCTGAGTGACCAGTTCCAGTCGCGCGTCTCCAGGGGAATCACATTGAGTGCGATCTCCACGCCGTTGCTTTTCATGTTTCCCACATTGGTGAGCATGGTCTTGTCGAAGTTCACACCGGCAGGAATGGGTACCGTGGCAAGGAGGTCTTTGGTTTTGCGGTCGTAATAATCGATGCTGCCGCCGATGCGGTTCTCGAGAAAACCGAAGTCGAGTCCCACATTGCGGGAAGTGGTGGTCTCCCACTTCAGGTCGGGGTTGTATCCCTCGGGGCGGTAGGTAGAGACAGGCTGGCCGCCGAACATGTAGTCGGCACCGGGCTGACTGATGGTATAGACGGGAATGTAGCCGTAGTTGGCAATGCCGTCCTGCTGACCGGTTACGCCGTAGCTGACCCGGATCTTCAGGTCGCTTACCACATTGTGCAGGTTGTCGAACCAGGTCTCGTTGCTGAGGCGCCATGCCAGTGCCACCGAGGGGAAGGTACCCCAGCGTGTGTCATTGGCAAAACGGGAAGATCCGTCGCGCCGGAGGGTGGCAGTGAGCAAGTACTTGTCGGCAATGCTGTAGTTCAGTCGCCCATAGTAGGAGAGCAGGGCATGACGCTGGTCGGTGGCCGCGGAGGTGTTCTGCACTTCACCCCGTGTGTTGAGTTGTTCAAAGGCGGCCGTGGTGCTTTTCCAGAACTGGTAATCGTGGCCGGTGGTGAGGTCGAGGGTGCTGCTTATCTCATCGAACGTTTTGTTGTAGTTCGCATAGAGGGTGAAGAGGCGGTTGTGATTTTTCTGCGGCCCATAGGCATAGTCATAGCCTGAGATGTTGTAGTTGTTATAGGCTTCAGCGGGTACAAAGACAGTACCCCTGCCTTCGGCGTAGTCGTAACCTCCCGTGAGGTGCAGGCGCAGTGCGGGCAACATGTGGAGGCGGTAGTCTGCATCGAAATTGCCGATGAGGCGGTATGCTTTGCCGTGGTCACTTCGCTGCAGCACCCTCCCCAGTGGGTTGGGTTGAGCACCGGTAACGCGGTTCCCATTGATGTCGGTCACCTCGGTATACCCGCCGAAGATGCTGTTCTCATCATATATGGCCCAGGTGGGGTTGTAGACGCTGGCCCCACGAATGGCACCCGTATCGCCCCAGTGGGTATCGTTCCAGGTGCTTTTGCCGTTGAGGTTGAGACGGAGATGGTCGTCGAAGAAGGAAGGGGTGAGGCTGATGTTACCGGAGAAGCGACGCAAATCATCCTCTTTCAGGATGCCTTCCTGGTAGAAGACGCCAGTCGAGATCCGAAAGGGAAACCATCCCAGTCGGCCTGAGAGAGCCAGGTTGTTATCGGTGCCATAGCCGGTGCGAAACACCTGGTCGTTCCAATCAGTATGTGCCGTCCCGAGCAGTGCTTGCTGTGCCGGACTCCCTTGGCCGGTGATGACGCCGACAAATTCATCGCGCGACAGCATATCGGCATTGCGGGTACGTAGCTGTTGAGAGTGGGTGGTCTGGAATGAGACTTTTACACCTTTGTCTCCCCCCTTCCTGGTGGTGATGAGGATCACGCCGTTAGAGGCTCTGCTGCCGTAAATGGCGGTGGAGGAGGCATCCTTGAGTACTGTCATCGACTCGATGTCGTTGGGGTTGAGCAAACTGAGGAAGTTTCCACTGCCACTCACCGAGCCGCCTACCTCCATGGGTACGCCATCGAGGACGATCAGCGGATCGTTGGAAGCATTCAGCGAGGCACCGCCGCGTATACGGATGGTGCTTCCCGCCGAGGGGCTGCCACCGCTATTGATAATCTGTACCCCGGCAATTTTTCCATTGACAAGTTGTTCGGCCGAGCCGATCATTCCCCGGTTAAAATCTTTCTCGCTGACGGTGGATATAGAGCCGGTGAGATCGGTCCTCTTTTGTGTGCCATAGCCAATCACCACAAGCTCCTCCATCAGGTTGATGTCGGGAGTCATCTGCAGGGTGATTCTGTTGCCGGTGATGGGTAGGGTGGTGCGTTGGTATCCGATATAGGAAAACTCCATTTCGGTGGCTCCGGAAGGAACACGCAGCGTAAAGAGCCCATCGATATCGGTGGCGGTACCTGTGGTGCTGCCTGTGACCGTGACGGTGACGCCGACCATCGGGTCGTTGTGTTCATCGACCACAATCCCTGTGATGGTACGTGTGTCTGCCTGGCTGTACGCAAATAGCGGGATTGCCATTGTCATAGCCGCAATCAGTAATTTTCGGAATAAAGAATTCATTTCTTTTTGCATTTTTGCTATTTTAGGTTAATGTGATGGGTAGCTGAAATCTGTTATTGAAGCCATATCCCTTTAATGTCGAGTATCACCGGCCGGTTGTCACTTGGTATGGTGATTTGCACAAACTCAATCTCTTCAGCCTTCAGCGGGAGAGTGATGCTGCTTTCAAACCGGCGTGACAGGAAATCGGGGTAGGGTGCCGGCACGATGAAGGTGGGCGACTGTTTCAGCGCTGTCAGTGGCAGTTGGATCATTCGCGCAGGGGTCATCCTTGTGCTGTAGGTGATGCCATGGGCAGAGATGAGAGCGACTTCCAGTTCATTCAGGCCTGCATATTCACCGAGCGTGATCACCAGCAACTGTTTTTGTGCGCTGTAGGGATGTGTTTTCACTGCATCGCCTACCCAGCGTTTGATTACCGCCATGGGAGCGTTGCTGGCGGGCCATCCTTCCGAAGGGATGTAACGGAGCCGGTAATAGTTGTTGTCTACCGGAGCCCGGTGGATATATTGCAGCTGCACCCGCTGTCCGCCCGGAATGGAAGCCACCTCGGTGCCGTCGGGTGCGGTGCCGGGTTCCATCAGCACAATGGGATCGTGTTGATCCACCAGATTTGTGGTATAATATTGTGTAGAGTTGAAATCCCACGAAAGGGGTGTTCCCGCTTTCTGCTGCGGAAAGGTAATGCTGCCCTGGGGGATAAAAGCCACAATATTGTAGCTCAAGGCATCCTTTGTATCATCGTTATCGATGGTCACTTCGTACTGGTAACCGCTGGTGTGGCGCATCTTGTAGAGTTTATTCCGATCATTCCAGAAAGAGACTTCGCGGGGGTATACCACCAGTGAGTCGGGCAGTATCTTGCTGAAGACTGTTGCGCGAAGGGTGAGTGAATCTCCTTTAGCAATGCTCTTCGCAGGTTCGTGCAGAATTTCAAAAACAGCTTTTGTCTCTGCCGGAGCCACAAAGGAAGGGTCAGCGGCAACGCTGCTCTCCGGGTTTCGTGACAGGATATAGGTACCCGGGTAGGCCGTCATTACTCCGTCGACTGCTTTTCCCTTGCGGTGATTATCCTTGTTGATGCCGCTGTAGCTGAACGTCTCTCCCAATGAGGGCAGCGCTATGCTCATGGGATGTTCGCGATAGAGAATGGCTCCCACCTCCCGCTGCAGAGTAGGTTTTTGAAAGGGATCTTCGGTCAGCAGCAGGTCTGGCATCACTTCCAGGCGCCAGCTGTCCTCGCTCAGCCGGTCGAGAAAATAGGCCCCTGTGCCCGGATAACGGATAAGGGGGCTGTTACCCCAGCCTGCAATCTGCTGTAGCTTATCCGGGTCGACCGGGCGAGTGGTGGTGTGGTTGCTATACAGGAATTTCTTGCAGCTGTTCTTCTCGCTCAGATCATGTTGGTAACTTACCCTGAAATCTTGAAAGAGGGTGTCCTGCGGATAAACGCCAAAGTCGGCACCCCGGGGAACGGACCGGGCCACCTCGCCGGCAATCATCAGGGAGAGCGCCTTTTGCGGTGTATAGGCCAGATTGAGAAAGTGTGTCTGGTATTCGGTGTTGAAGCGGGCCATGTCGATGGGGTCGTAGGAGAACTGGGTGATCCACTGAAAACCCTCTTTGCGGAATGTCCTCACCATTGCCGGATGCAGGCAGGCATAGAGGTTATCAGCCGGGTCGTACTCGTAGACGATTCGGGCAAGCTTATTGTAATTTTTGTTGTTCCTGAACGGAATCCGGTAGTTGTCTACAAGTGGCAGGAAGTTGCCTTTGCGGTTGTAGCCGGCGACGAGCCCTACCGGATACCACTGGTAGGTGCCTCCCTGAATATCCGCATTGAGAAAGCCCTGCACGATATGCTGGTTGTGGCTCATATTATAGAACAACGGCTTTTGCCAGCCTCCTTCTTTTGCGGATGCCACCATCCTGTTGATGTAACTGGTGGCTGCTGCGGCATCGCCGGAGTGACAGGGCTCGTTGTTGATCTCGATGGCGATGATGGCGGGATCGGACGCGTAACGCTTGCCGGTGTAGGGGTTCAGATGGGTGGCAAACTGATAGATGTATCGCTCCTGTATGTTGATGGCCTCTTCAGTATCGTGAATGCGGCATTTCTCGTAGTTGTAGGCGAAAGCGCCCGTGTCGGTGTTGCGCTCGGGGTACCCGTTGCCGAAGTTGGTCTGGGTGGTCAGCAACACATCGATACCCTGCTTCTCCAGTGCTGCAATGAGGTAGTCGAGCAGATCGAGGTGTTCATTTTGAAGTAGGTTCCCCTCGGCATCGCTGATCTCCACATCCCATACATGAACCCGGAAGGCATTGAAGCCGAGCCGGCTCATGTGGTACACATCGCGATCGATGGCCGATTTCCGGTCCACACCCAGATAGCCCAATGCTCGGTAGGCATGTGCGAATGGCACCGTATAGTTCACACCAAAATAGGAGACCTCCTTACCTGTTCGCACGTCGCGCATGACGCCATGATTGTCTACATATATTTTTCCCTTGTCTGCTTTGTTGACGGCGACGGTGTTCAGGGAGATGGCCATCAGCAGAATGAGTATAAGAGTCCGATTTACCATGGTTGTTTCGATTTGATACAAATATAGGAACTTTCAAATTATGAGAAGATTACAAATCGGACAAAACTGGTTATGGATTGGACATGTCCGATTTTTAACATTCAGGGCGTTCCAGAAAGCTGCGGGGAGTGCAGCCAAATTGCGTGGCAAAACATTTTGAAAAGTATCCGGGTGAGCTGAAGCCGACCATGTACATTACTTCCGAGACGGTAAATTTTTTTTGCTCCAGTAGCTGTGCTGCCTTCCGGAGGCGGATCTGCCGGATGAACTCCACGGGTGTGATTCCAAGGTATTGTTTGATTTTACGATAGAGCTGCTTTGTGGAGATGCCTGTTTTTTCACAGACGAAGTTAACATTGAGATCGGGATTGGCCATATTGGTCTCCACCACCTGTGCCACTTCCGCCAACATTTTCTCGTCTACCGATAATAACTCCAGTGGTTTTGATGTAGATATGGTATTGATACTAACCATATTGCGAATAGTCTCTCTGGCAGCTTCCAGCTGCTCCTCCTTTTCGGCTCTTTCCTTCCTGAGTCGCTTCTGTACGCGGCTATAGTGTGAAACACCCAGGATGAGGGCGACGATCAGGATGAGGTAGGTTGTCCAGGCCCACCCGGTGTTGAACCAGGGTTGAGCCATATTGATATCGAACGAGAAGAGTTCTGTAGCGATGTTGACCGGCCTGATCTGTAAAGTGTATTTACCCGGTTTAAGATTGGATATGGTGATGAGGTTTTGGTTTTCGGGGAGGATGCTCCATTGTGGCTGCATCCCTGTGAGGCGATATTCATAGCGAGGCTTGCTGTGCAGTGCGTAGTTCAGGTCGGAAAACTGAATGGTAATACGTTTCTGGGTATGGTTGAGATATAATTTGTCGAGCAGTCGTGGTGTGGTACCTGAGCGGTAAGGGTTGTCATTCACACTGATTGAAGTAATACAGAGGGGCCTTGCTTCCCTTGTTTCGTACGCAAGCGAGGGCGTTACCCTGATAATTTCATCTACGCTGCCCAGGATTACTTTGTCCTCATGATGATCGTGGTAGATGGCTGTGAATATTCGGTTGGGTAGTGGCAGCATGCGCTGTGTTGCATTGTCAGTATTCACGAGCCATACTTCCTGCGAGGTGGCTACCCACAGGTTGGATTCCACCAGTTCAATGTCTTTGATATTTTCGTTGCCTTTTTCAGAGAAAGATAGTTTTTTGACCACCTTCCCCGCTTTGTCGAGCAGTGCAACGCCTCCCTGAAATCCACACCAGAGGCGGTCCTGGGTATCTGTGATCAGAAACATCGGAAGCATACCCAGTTGCTGTCGCAGGTCGTACATTTGGATTTTATCGGTTTTATTTTCAATTTTGAGCAGGTGGCCATCTTTGTAAAACAGGATCCATTTATCCTCATTTGCATCTATGATAATCTGGTTGATCAGGTTGTTGGGAAAACCGTTGGTGGAATTATAGGCTTTGTCGGCTATAATTTCTTTGTTTGGGACGAGAATCCGTTCATTCTGGATGACATGGACCCCTCCCAGGTAACTCCCTATCCAGAGGTTATGGTTTGCATCTTCAAGTATTTTGTATGCCCAGTTTGCATTGAATTGTCCGTTTTCGTCAATGATCCGGAATGTGACAAACTGCTCCCGATCATAGTCATACCGGTTAATGCTTCCGTCTGTCGCCACCCAGAGATTTTCTTTGCTGTCTTCATATATATCGCGGATACGGTTGTGGGAGATTGTGTTCTCTTTGTCTCCCATCATGTACCAGCGGGAATGACCATCGCGGTAGCGTATAATACCGTTGGAGCCCCCCAGCCAGAGGTTGCTGCGTGAGTCGCGGAATATGGTAAAAAAACGGTTTCCGTCGCCACGTCCAGTTAGGTGTCCGATGGGAATAATTTCCATTGCCTGGTTATCGATAGCCAGTGATACATCATATTCGGTACCGGCCCAGATGTTGTTGTCCTTGTCAACCAACACGCTCCAGATAACATCGTTGCTGAGCGACTTGGGGTGTCGTGAGTCGTGGTTGTATCGACTGGTGATTCCATCACTATGGATATAGAGACCGTTATCGGTACCTACGATGATATCATCCTGATCGTTGATGGCAAGCGATTTCACTGAGTTTCCCGCCAATGCCGGAACTTCTTCTACTTGCTTGTTTTTCACATGATACCGGTAAAGAGCGCCTTCAACACCGATCCAAATATTTTCTCCACTTTTGTCTTCAACCAATGAGTTCACAAAGATATTGCTTCTGCCAGAGATATGGGGCAATGGAATTTGTTCTATTCTGCCTGTTCGCTTGGATCGGAGACACAATCCGTTGTAGGTGCCTATATATAAGTCATCATGTGTGGTCTGCATCAATGCATAGATCGCCTGGTGTGGTATACCGTCGGCGATCTGTAACATCGTGTTGGATGTCAGGTCATAGCAGTAAAGCCCATTGAGGGTCCCGATCCATAATTTATGGTCATCGATCGCCAGTGTTCGCACTTCGAGAGGAAAGATAGGATTGAAAGGAAGGTACTCGTCTTTCTCAATGTCATATATAAGTACTCCCAGTTCAGAACCCAGATAGAGTTTTTCTCCGATCTCCATGCCGCAATATATGTGTGAATTAGAAACGTCGCCCGTCTGAAAATGGGGATGACAACTATATCCGTCGAAGTCGTACAGCCCCTGGCTGGTACCGAACCAGATGAGCCCCTGTGAGTCCTGTATCAGAGAGAAAACCGTGTTTGCATCGTCGAAAAGTGAAATCCGCTCCCACTCTCTCTCCTGACTCATGGTATTTATTGCAGAGGCCAATATCAGCAGGGAGACAAAATATCTCGCTTTGTGATGATTTTTCATTGTACGCTTCTTTCCTTTGATGTATGGTAAAACGATAAAGTACAAAAATAGAAAAAATAATATATCTTTGTGGTCTTGAGTATAATTATAGAAACGGCACAATGAAACGGGTACACTATATGTTGTTAATGGCTATTTCCCTTACCGGAAGTTTGGTGGCACAAAATGGGGGAACGGCCTGTAGTTTGGGATTTACCTTCGAAATAAGCGACGATAAAAGCTGGGGGTACAAAGAACCGGTTGTGGTAGACATTACACCCGGATCACCGGCTGAGCGGGCTGGCTTGAAGCTGAACGACATCATTCTCTCGGTGAATGGAAACGGAACTTATCTGAAATCATACCAGACGATCAGGTCGTGGTTCGACCTGCAAGGCAATGACATGACCATTGGCATACGCAATTTTGAACATTCATTTAAAGAGGTCACCATCGCCAAGGATTGCCGGCACAGCACAGCCATCACCGAGGCGCAACTGGCGCCGGTCTTTGCTTTTTACAGCCTGGAAGATGTTCAGGACAGACGTTTTCTGATGCCGGTGAAGACCAAAAAAAACGAGGAGGCACTTTTTCACAATTACCGGACATTTGGATTTGCTCCCTCCGACGAAGCCACACGGGCGCTTGATGAACGGATCAATGCCATATTTATAAGGTCGCTCGGCAAAATGGGGCTGCAGTATAGCTCCGATGATCCAGATTTCATTATTCAGACTTACTACAGTTATCAGACTAATCCTTTGTTTAAGGCAGATTCCCACACATACGGAAGTTACCAGCCTGTCTGGCGATTTGATACCCGCAATAACCGGACGGTAAAAGTGCCTCTTTACAATCCTTCCGAAGCAGTTCGGGTAGACGATATAGCCTATAACCTTGAATTTGGTTACCGGTTTTTCGACCGGAAGTTTATGGAACCCGGTGAGATGACCCTTATCTGGGAAAGTGAAGTGAAAGAACGACTGAACAACCATTACAACCTTGCCGACTATCTGGAGATGAACCTGCCGCTTATGTTGCTGAAGTTTCCCTACATGGGAAATGCGTCATTTGCTACCTATCGGGTGAAATACCTAAAATATAATTATACCGGCATCGGGTACAATATGAATGATCTGAAAACCGTGGTTGCCGTGGACCCCGGTTCACCAGCTGCTCAGGCAGGCATAAAGCCCGGCGACGTGGTGACAAATATCCAGGGACAGGGTTTCAACCATACTTCTCAGTCGCTGACAGAAGGCTATCGCCGTTTTATTGCCGAAACAATGAAGTTGCGGGATAAAAATACGCGTTATACCGATTCGAACGGTTTCAAGGAATGTATGTTCTGGGATGTGGCAAACTACCACGCGATTGCAGAAGCTCTCTCCGATAACCGGAGGTACAAGGCGGCATTCTCCTACCTCTTTAATTTCAATCAGTATATTGACTGGAACACCCCCCTCACCATTAATATAGAAATAGAAAGAGGGGGCGAAATGTTGAGTTTTGCCGTCACGCCGAAGAGGGCTACAAGTTCTCACATTCTTGTCGATTAACAAGGCTGTGTTTATGAGCCTCTTGCTGTCCACGACTCAAAAACAGCAGAAAAAAACAAAAAAAATAGGAAAAATATTTGCATCGTATTCTTTAATTTTACTACCTTTGTAACCCTTTCCGGAAAAAAGGATTTGTCATAGAGTTGATGAAAGAGTTTTAAAGCTCACTTTTACATTGGAAAGGAAAAAGAGAAAAACTTTTTTTCAAAATAGTTTTGGTATTAAGAAAATAGTTTCTATCTTTGCACCCGCTTTTGGAAGGAACCCCCTCGGGGATTTGGGAAAGCGACACGAGATCTTTGGAAGACTTACATATACGTTTAAA
>NZ_DCEN01000067.1:6553-6693 GCF_002316955.1 Proteiniphilum sp. UBA1028 | reverse complement strand
GCTAATACGAGCATTTCTTTCCAGGCTATGGTCATTCCCAGTCCCTGGATCATCACTTTTCTCACGGCTTCAATAAACCAACGTGCTGGTACTATGGCCGACAGTGCCTGCAATGCCCCGGGCATGTTATCTACCGGGAA
>NZ_DCEN01000067.1:5005-6278 GCF_002316955.1 Proteiniphilum sp. UBA1028 | reverse complement strand
GGCACGTCCAGCACAAAATAGCTCAGAAGCAGAATAATGACAAAGTCGATAAAAGAGATCACCATATAGGGAATGGTCTTTGCGAAGATCATGGTTCCCTGTTTCAACGGCGATGCGAGGAGTACCTCCATGGTCCCTCTCTCTTTTTCACGGACGATTGACACCGAGGTCATGATGGTGCAAATGATCATCAGTACCAACCCCATGATGCCCGGTACAAACATATAGGATGATTTCATCAGCGGATTGTAGATCATCCGATTCTCAGTCTGGATCTGAAACGGTATCTGTATCAAGTCGGTTTGTTCCCGTTGAAATCCCGCTATGATAGCCGTGGCATAGGTTGCCGCGATGGAGCCCCGGTTTGGGTCGGAACTGTTGGAAAGCAGTTGTACGTCAGCTTCTCCCGAGTGCACCAACTCCTTCTGGAAGTTTTGCTGAAAGACCACTGCCAGATCGAGCTCACCTTTCCGCATCGACTCTTCCATTTCATCCATGGTTTGAACGCTTCCCCGATAATTGAAGTAGGAGTTCTGCCGTATCCGTTCCGCGATGCCCGTGGTGAAAGCATCGGGAGTGGGGTCGTAGACGGCCACACGAATGTTCTGTACCTCCATGTTTACGGCAAAGCCGAACAACAGAACTTCCACTACAGGCATCCCCAGGATTATCAGCAAGGTCCTATTGTCCCGGATGATATGCCGGAACTCTTTTTTTACAAATGCTATAAATTGTTTCATTAGTCCCCCCTCTTTGCTTTACGTGCCAATTGTCGAAATACCTCATCCATGGAGTCGGCGCTGAACCTGCGGCGCAACTCGGCCGGTGTGTCCAAGGCGTCGATACGGCCATCCACCATGATCGATACCCTGTTGCAGTATTCAGCTTCGTCCATGTAGTGCGTGGTTACAAAAACGGTGATCCCCCGGTCGGCCGCATCGTAGATCATCTCCCAGAACTGCCGACGCATGGCCGGGTCAACTCCGCCCGTAGGTTCATCCAGAAAGACAATCCTGGGCTCATGAAAGATGGCCACGGAAAAAGCCAGTTTTTGTTTCCATCCCAACGGGAGGTATTTCACCAGGGTGTTGCGCTCCTGTTCAAAATCCAATTGCTTCAACAACTCGTTCGTCTTTTCCGCAATTGTTTTATCAGATAACCCGTAGATACCCCCGAACAGGCGGATATTCTCCCAAACTTTCAGGTCTTCGTACAGGGAGAATTTCTGGCTCATGTATCCTATATTCCGTTTAATCCGTTCATTTTCTTTAAT
>NZ_DCEN01000067.1:4389-4766 GCF_002316955.1 Proteiniphilum sp. UBA1028 | reverse complement strand
CCCGCGCCGTTGGCACCCAGAAAACCAAAAATCTCACCTTCCTTCACATCAAAAGAGATGCGGTCCACGGCCGTGAAATTGCCAAACTTTTTTGTCAGGTTGAATACCTCGATAACTTTTTTGCTCATGTCCTAACTTGTCAATGCCATAAAACAATCCTCCACAGTGGGCGCTATGGGAGCGATACGTACGTCGTTGAATTTTTTGTTCGCCAGGTATCGCTTCAACTCTTCCGTCTGCAGGCTTTTTTCTACGGTGATGTGAATCTTGTCGCCAAACGCGAAACTGCTCTTTACCTTATCGTGAGCGCGCAGCTCACCGAGCAGTGCCGACATGCCGGTTCCTTCCACTGCCCAGAGTATCTCCGGATAATCATC
>NZ_DCEN01000067.1:3720-4113 GCF_002316955.1 Proteiniphilum sp. UBA1028 | reverse complement strand
CAGCATATCCCAGAACTCCTTTCTTGAGACCGGGTCTACCCCTGTGGTAGGCTCGTCCAGGATCAGGATCTCCGGTTTATGGATCAGTGCGCAGCTAAGGGCCAGCTTCTGTTTCATTCCGCCCGAGAGCGCTCCGGCACGCCGTTTTTTAAAGGGCTCGATTTGTTGGTAAATATCTTTGATCAGGTGGTAGTTCTCTTCTACGGTTGTATTGAAGAGCGTGGCGAAAAATACCAGGTTCTCCTCCACGCTCAGATCCTGATAGAGTGAGAACCGGCCCGGCATGTAACCGATAATCTGTCGTATCTTCCGGTAATCCTTCACCACGTCGTGCCCATTCATTATTGCCGAACCGCTATCGGGCAGGATCAGTGATGCCAGGATCCGGAAGAG
>NZ_DCEN01000067.1:3063-3512 GCF_002316955.1 Proteiniphilum sp. UBA1028 | reverse complement strand
ACACCGAATATCTCCCCGTCATCTACTGTGAAAGAGATGCTGTTCAGGGCATTCACCTTACCCTGCCTGCCGTAACTTTTATGTAAATCCTTTACTTCAATCATTTTTGTTGCAAATTAAAGCTTAACCTCTCCATACATGCCGATCTTCAGGAAACCATCGTTCGGGACGGCAATTTTCAGCGCATACACTAAGTTAGCCCGTTCATTCTTGGTCTGAATGGTCTTGGGAGTAAACTCCGATTTATCGGATATCCAGTTGATCCGGCCCTTGTATGACTTCATTCCGCCGTGCCCGTCGTCAACCCGTACCGTCACCTCACCGTTCAGTTTGATTTGTGCCAGCTGATCATTTGTCACGTAGGCCCTCAGGAATAGGATTCCGGTATCGGCAATTTTGAATAGGGGAGTACCTATGGTAGCCAGCTCACCTGCCTCTGCATATCTGTT
>NZ_DCEN01000067.1:0-2818 GCF_002316955.1 Proteiniphilum sp. UBA1028 | reverse complement strand
CTTTGTGCGGAAATATTATCACTGCTTTTTTGTAATGTGGATGTCAGCGCCGATAGCTGCCTCCTCACAACCTCCAATTGGGAGTCAATGTCGTCCAGCTGTTTCTGATTGGCGGCATTGGCGGTAACCAATCTCCCTAACCGTGCTTTTTCCCGCTCCAATGATTTGATTTGCTCCTGTAAAGCTGCCGTCTGCGCTTTTATATCGGGCTGCTGGGCACGGACACCTTTCGCGTTGGAGAGCAAGGACATTTTTTGCAGATAGAGCTGGGTGCTGTCGATGAGTCCCACTTCTTGCCCTTGTTCCAGCTGATCTCCCTCATTCAGCCCCAGCTCTAAAATGCGTCCATTCGCCTGTGATGAGACGATAATTTCCGTTGCTTCAAACGATCCGGTAGCGTCATAGTCGCCTTTGCCGTTGCTGCATGAAAAGAGCAGGAACAAGGCGGATAATGTTGTTAGTAATCTAAATAGTTTCATCGTTTAATGTTGTTTTATTGAATTTTAGTAGATATCCTCAGATAGCTTATGCGACTAAAACAGAGACCTTTTAGCTATTTTACGGGGTACCCATAGCTCGCGATAAACGTAAAAAAGAGTAGTTGTTTGAGCGAAGCGAGTTTCTACTCTTTTAGTTGACACGAGCGAGAATGGGTCGCAAAATATCGTCAGACGATGATTTAGTCACATATAGACAGCCTCCATTTTATTGATTTATTGTATGTTTCAGTGAATAGATCGACATGAGGTATTGAACTTCATGCAATGTTTTCGCCTGCTTGACCGCCTCTTCCGAATTGACCTCCTTCATCAGGTCGGATACCGTCATGGTGCCGTTTTCCACTTTCACCTCGGCAGCTTCACGGATCAGCGTTTGATGGCGTATGATCTCGTCATCGTCCAGCATGGTCTTTTTATATTTTTCAATCTCCAACTGCTGCTGCGGTATCTGTACTTTCAGATTATACAGGAAAGTCTCCTTTTGCGTGTTCACCGACTGTTTTTGCAGATCGATCTTCTTCTTGTCGTTACCGTATGTATATAGATTGCCAATGTTCCATGAGAGGCGGATCCCTCCCAAAAAGTAGGGGGAAAATTTGGTGTCGAACATGTTGAGTCCCGGTTTTCCGTAACCTCCCTGTGCAAAGGCGGACAACTTTGGCATGTTTTTGGCTTTCAGGAGCGATTTTTGCGATTCAGCGGCCTCCTCCTGTGCGGTGAACATCTTTAACTCGGGACGATTGATGATGGGAGATATCAATTCTACTTCGGGATTTGGTTTTACAAATGTCGTATTCTTTTCGAGCGGTTCTCCGGTGAGCACGGATAACATCCGTATATAAGCATCTAACGTAGATTCCAACTGAATCCGCTGTTGTCCTGCTTTCAGCTGTTCTACCTTTACTGTGCTCAAGTCAACGTCGTTAGCTACGCCGTTTTGCACATAGGTTTGCACGTTATCGTAGTTGCGCTGCAGTTCATTTTCCAGGATCTCATGTTGCTGCAGGTTTCCCTTCATCAGCAGAATGCCGAAATAGAGATTATTTACCCGCTCTCTCAGGGCGTAAACCTCTGTGTCCAACTGCTTCTTTTCTACTTCCGCAACGGCTTTCAGACTTTTTTTCTGTGCTGAGATATTGCCTCCGTCCCATATAAGCTGGTTCAGTTCTGCCACCACGCGGTACTGGTCCTGGTCGGGCACTGGAAAATAGAGGGGCGGTATCCCTTCCGGCATCTCCATATCTATCCAAGTCACATCGGACTGCCAGGTAGCCTGGGCACTCACTGTGCCCTGCGGCAGAAACCCCCGGTTAGCATTCGCGATGCTGAAATCCTTTGTTTTCTCAATGATGTCGTATCGCGCTATGGCCGGGTAATTTGCTTCCGCCATCTTTTGAATCTCACTCAGTGTGATAACCTGTGACGATACAAGCGAACTGTTCAGCCAGATCAATGCTGCAAAAAAGAGGAATATTTTTAATCTCATGTTCTTATTTGTTTATTTGTTTATTGTTGTAATCCGTTTAATCTGTACGCTCCTTCAGAAGCAGCAACAGTGAGCCTGCCAAAGATTCGATGCTCTGTGCCACGTCCGATTCAAAATTGCTTATCTTCCACCTGAACAGTTGATGCCTGAAGGCAGGAATGATAATCTCCACGATCTGCTCCGACGTCAGCGAACGGGTTATCAGATCCTTCTCCTGACCTTCCTTTATAATTGCCTGGGCATGTTTTGTCAGGCTATTCATTAATTGTATAATCTTTTCACCTATCTGGGCGCTCTCATTTACAAGACCTTCTGAGAATACTACGACAACATAGAACGGATTCTCTTTAAAGTAGTACGTCAGTTCCTTGAAGAGAGCAGTAAAATCTTTTTCAAAAACACCCGATATTGAAGATTCTTTAAAGATTGTGTTTACATTTTCATTTAAATATTTCAACAGAGTGACAATGATCTCTTCTTTGCTGGAAAAATGCCTGTAAATAGCGCTCTCCGAGAAATTCATTTCTGAGGCCAGGTTTTTTATCGTCAGGCCGTTTATGCCGGAGGTTGTAAGCAGCTTTCCGGTTGCTTCAATAATTTCCAGCTGCCTAGGTTTAATGTTCATGGGTACTATCATCATTCCTTCTTTTAGCGTACGTATAAAAATTATCTAAATTCCTGTCCGGCAAAAGTTCCACAATCAAGGCGCTTCCTTTTTTGCCGCTTCAAGGAATTTTTCCATATTATCGAAAGATTTTTTGGGAAATGCCTTTTTCAACATCATAGACGGTACTTTGAATCCCGGCGAAACCGTAGTTTTGATGGTTATTTC
>NZ_DCEN01000052.1:51969-56033 GCF_002316955.1 Proteiniphilum sp. UBA1028 | reverse complement strand
TCGGTATCGTGCCCGGCTTTGGCAATCACTTTGGCAACAGCATCGACCGTTGTTTTTGAGGGATCGAAATTAAGATGCAACTGTTTTGTCTTGACATCCCAGCTTGCAGAAGTGACACCACTGACTGATTTTGCTGCTTTTTCGATACGATCCTTACACATCTCGCATAATCCCTGCACCGTCAGCATCACATGTTTACCGTCCGAAGCAGTAGTCTGCATGTTGTGACTTCCGTGCTCCGTGGCAGGTGCTGTACTTGCAGGAGCAGTTCCATTCATCGAGTGACCTTCGTGCCCTGTTACGGCTCGTCCTGCTTCGTCGTTCATCATGCTCCGTTTCCCGGCCAGCTGGGCACTCGCATCGATGGTGAAAGCGCCGTTGGTCACTATCTCATCTCCTTCGCTGATACCGGACAATACCACGTAGGCGTCTCCCAGCGACGGTCCCAGCTCAATCTCCCGGAGGAGGAAAGCCGGTGTTTCCGTATCGGGTTGTTTCACGTAAACGATGGAACGCTTACCGGTCCACAGAATGGCCGACCTGGGAATAACAACTTCATTGTTGTATTGTTTCAGTGGGGCGTTGATGAGAGCATTGGCATACATCTCCGGTTTCAGCTCCATGTCGGGGTTAGTTGTCTCCACCCGCACCTTTGCGGTACGAGTGGAAGGATCCAGGATGGGATTGATAAAGGATATCTTCCCCGAGAATGTTTTACCTGGGAGCGACTGCAGCGTATATTTCAGCCGGTCGCCCACCTTCAGGAAGGGAAGGTCTGACTCGTATGCATCGAATATTGCCCATACCTGCGATAAGTTGGCCACATCAAACAATACAGTGCCGGTATTCACATAATCACCCTGGTTCACATTTTTTGATATCACAATTCCGCTTGTGGTAGCGACTACATCGATCAGCGGTGAAACTTTACCCGACTGTTCGATGCGCGCAATCTGCTCATCGGTCAGCTTCCACAGATGTAGCTTCTCTCTGACTGCTTGCAGCAAAGCTGGCTGCAGATCTTTCATTTTTACCGCTTCAATCAGCTCCTGCTGTGCGTTTAGCAGTTCCGGGGAGTAGATGGTGGCGATGGGTTGTCCCCGGTGCACGCTCTCGCCGGTGAAAGAGACGTACAACTTTTCGATGCGTCCGCTCACGTGGGCGGTTTGCGATTGCGTGAGCCGCTCGTCTACCTGGATGGTACCATACAGACGGACCTCCTTCACGGGGTTCTGCCTGCTGACGACCGTGGTCTGCACGTTGGCGAGGGCAGCCGCTTCTGCCGAAAGCTGAATAGCATCCGGGTCGATGGAGGCATCTCCCGAGCCGGTGGTATGCAGAGGAATCAGATCCATCCCGCAAATGGGGCAGTCACCGGGTTCCTCCATCCTGATCTGTGGGTGCATGGAGCAGGTCCAGATGGTTGGCTCAGTTCCGTGATTATGGGCTTCTTCTTGGGTAGCTGCATGCTGTGACGAATGATTCCGGTTATTTCCGGAGAAAATAAGCCACCCGAGGATCAGGCCGGCCAACAGAATCAATCCATACCTGAAATATGGATGATTACCAATCTCTTTTATTTTATTTTTATTCATAGTAATGATGCTGTTTTAATTGTTTGATGTATTGAAAGAACGTAATTTCCGGATAGAGGCCACCCTTGTGTTGTATTCGGCAATTGCTTCAGCTTGCCGTAACTGATAATCGAGCAGTTGCCGCTGCAGCTGGATCACGTTGGTGAGATCGCTCTTTGCCGATACAAACTCCTGCACCACCAGCTGATAGGCTGTCCGTGCCAGTTGCTCCTGCTTTTGGTATAGTGCAATCGTCCGTTCTGCGTTGTCGAGTTGTTGTTTCTGCTTGAATAGATCTGACTGAAGAATATTTAGCGTATTGTTATACTTTTCCCGGGCAGACTGCTGCATAAACCGGCTTTCCCGTTGTTGTGCCTTGTATTTATTACGGTACAGGGGGAGAGTAATGGAAACCATGGGCATGACCATATCCATTCCGCTCATGCCGTTATTCATTCCCTGATCCACCGATGTGACCGCACTTTTGCCGATTAGCATATATTGCAGCCCAATGCCGAACATGGGATAACTCATCTTTTTCTCCATCTCACCCTTTGCCCGGAAAGCCTGTTCCTCTTCCATCAACATGCCCAGCATGGGGTTTTGGCTCTCAATCTCACTCATGGATACCCCTTCGTCAAAAAGAAAAGGTACTTTCATAATGGAGTCGGGTAGTACTACTTCCGCATCGGCTGGGCGGTTTAGCAATGCGTTAAATTTGGCTTTTTCGACTACAATCTCTGAAAGAATACTTTCTATGCCGTTTTCGATTTCAGCCATTTCCAGTTGTATGCGGAGCACATCCGACATGCCGGGAACGGAACTGCCCATACCGCTCCACATGCCACTGGAGCTGTCCATACCGGACATTGCGGATGCGGTACCCGAAGCAGCGGCAGCTCCTCCCATCGAACCCATCCCCGCCATGCCACCGCCAGTTGGTGATGAGCTGCTGCTTTTTGTCGCCGGAGAAGGAGCAGGTACAGAATAACCTGAAGTAGAACCACTGAACGGAGAGGATACTTTGCGAAGGGCAAGCTCCTCGAGTTGTTTCAACAGCTGCAGGTTCTCCCGATTGTTATTGAGCTGTTCCACCAATGTAGAAAGAACGTACCACTGGGTATGCACCTCCAGGTAGAGGTTGTCCCTTGTCTCCCTGAACCGTTCATACGCCATTTTGGCCATATGGGTGGCTTCGTTTTGCGCCGCCTTTTGGGTGCCGAACCAGGGGAACATCTGCATGAGAGAGAAGTCGGCAATCTGTTGTCCACCCACGATATCCATCGGTTTAAGGAAAAAGCCGATATTCAGTTCGGGATCGGGCAAGGCGCCTGCCTGCGGTACTTTTTCCAGAGATGCCTTATAGGCCAGAAAACTGGCATTTAGTCCCGGATTATTTCTGCCGGCGACTTCAAGGTAGTGGTCGAGCGAATCCTTTTCCTGTGCGGAGATGGATTCCAGACTACAACCTGTGACCAGGACAGCGATTAGAAAGAGTTTTATATTGTGCTTCATAACGTTTGTATTTTATTCGTTGATGTGTCCCCGTTTTCTGATGGCCCATTCTCTCCAGATGCATTGCAATACAGGGACGATGAAAATTGTCATTGTCTGAATAAGCATACCACCGAATGTGGGTATTGACATGGGTACCATGATGTCCGATCCCCTTCCCGTGGAGGTAAGGATCGGCAGCAGCGCGATGAGTGTGACGGAAGTGGTCATGGCAGCCGGACGAACCCGGCGCAACCCGGCAAACACCACTGCCTCCCTTATTTCCTCCTTTGTCTGCGGGTTGCGCTCCAGAAATGTATCGTGAATGAACGATCCCATCAGCACACCATCGCTGGTGGAAATACCGAACAGGGCAATAAAGCCGACCCACACCGCGATGCTCAGGTTGATGGGGTGTATCTGAAAGACATCGCGCAGGTTGACATCACCCAGGCTGATATCCAGAAACCAGGGTTGCCCGTAGAGCCATAGCAGGATGAAACCGCCTGCAAATGCCACAAATACGCCGGAAAAATGGATAAAGGCTGCGGTGAACGATTTAAACTGAAAATGAAGAATCAGGATAATCAGGATCAGACAGACAGGAATCAGGATGGAGAGCCGCTTTGCAGCACGTGCCTGTTGTTCGTAATTTCCGGCGAAATTATAGGAGACTCCCTTCGGAAGTTGCAGCTCACCGGTTTTTGTTTTCTCCTGCAGCACTTTCCGGGCTTCCTGCACCACATCTACTTCAGCTTTGCCGGCAACCTTGTCGAAGATCACATACCCTATCAGGAAGGTGTTTTCGCTTTGAATCATCTGTGCTCCCCGGGTGTAGGTGATATCGGCTACATCACCCAGCGGGATCTGTGCACCGGTAGCGGTCGGCACGATGATACGGGCCAGTTCGTCGGGATTTTCCCGCAATTCACGGGGGTAACGCAGCCTTACCGGGAAGCGTTCGCGTCCTTCCACCGTGGTAGTCAGCGGCATTCC
>NZ_DCEN01000052.1:51062-51736 GCF_002316955.1 Proteiniphilum sp. UBA1028 | reverse complement strand
TGCCTGTTCAGGTTGATTTCAATGTAGGGAGCTCCCACTGCGCGGTCGTAAAACACGGTAGAGGGCAAGACGGAAGGTACGTCTTTCAACGCCTCTTCCAGCGCTTTACCCCCTTGTTCGATGGCATCCAGGTTAGGTCCCGACACCTTCACGCCCATGGGGGCGCGCATGCCCGTGGAAAGCATCACGGTACGTGCTTCAATGGGTTGCAGTTTCGGAGCCGATGTGAGCCCGGGTATGTGGGACACATTGATGATCTCCTGCCAGATGTCGTCCTCGTTCCTGATTTCCGGGCGCCACTGCCTGAAATATTCACCTCCCCTGTCTGCAATCAGACTATCGGCCGGTATCAGCCTGAATCCGTCCTTGGGATTGTAGGTGGATTGATCGATCAGGACATAGGCTCCGTCTCGGTTGACTTTGAAGCGCTGGCGATGGCCATCCTCGTCGATGATAAACTCGGGACGGTAGTTGATGGTGTTTTCGAACATCTGGGTTGGTGCCGGGTCGAGTGCCGAATTGACCCGTCCCCATTTCCCCACGGTTGTCTCCACCTCGGGAATATTGCTGATACGCTTATCCAGTGTTTCAATGTACTGTAGGTTCTGTTCAATGCCGGTATGGGGCATGCTGGTGGGCATCAGCAGGAAAGATCCTTCGTTCAGGCTGGGCAT
>NZ_DCEN01000052.1:21419-50866 GCF_002316955.1 Proteiniphilum sp. UBA1028 | reverse complement strand
CGGAACGATTTCCAGCCTACTGTCTCAAAACCTTTGGCCACAAACCCAAAAAGCGAATCGAAGCCAAACCAGATCGTCACACCCAAAAGTAACGTGAATGCGGGGAGGATCATAAACTTCCAGCGATTGGCCAGACACCAGCGGATCAGGAATTCGTAATTTGAAATCAGGGTCTCAAAAAAGGCCAGGATCAGCGCAATGCTGACAATCACGACAATGAAATTCACGACAAAGCCGCTGTGAGGACCAACGGGCATCCATTTCGAGGTAAGCAGATAGAGGGCAGCCAGAACGGCAATTGCCGCACTGATATAGGTGGTTGTCTTGGGATTTTTCCACTTGTAGGCAAGCAGGTTGGTGAATCCGAAGAGAGAAATGAAAAGCACCAGGAATGTGCCCGAGAAAGCATACCACACGATGCCGCCCGCAATAAGCAGAACATTGAATACCCTCTTCACTTTCTTTGAAGAGAAACCGATTGAAAAAACGTAATAGGCCAGGGTGGGTACTACGGTCATACCCAATACCAGTGCGCTCACCAGCGTGATGGTTTTCGTGTAGGCCAATGGTTTGAAAAGTTTGCCCTCCTGTGCCTCCAGGAAGAAGACGGGGATAAAACTGACGATGGTGGTCAGCATGGCCACAATGGTGGGTACCGACACCTCGCTGACACTCCTGTAAATCAGGTTAACAAAATCCTGACCTTTCGTGATCTCCTTGTTTGCCGGTTTCTCCATATGCTGAATAATGTTTTCCACAAACACCACGCCGATGTCCACCATTACGCCTACGGCAATGGCAATGCCGGACAGGGCGACAATGTTGGCATCGATCTGCAGGAGACGCATGACAATAAAAGTGAGCAATACCGTCAGGGGCAATAACCCGGATACAATCAGCGAGGCTTTGAGGCTCATGAGAATGACAATGATCACGATGACGCTGATCAGGATCTCGTGCGACAAGTCCTCCTGCAGGGTGCCGATGGTCTCCTGGATCAGTCCGGAGCGGTCGTAGAACGGAACTACCGTCACTTTGGTCACGGTGCCGTCGGGCAGGGTCTTCTGCGGGAGGCCCGACTCCATTTCGTCGATCTTTGCTTTCACGTTATTGATCACATGAAGCGGGTTGGAGCCGTAACGGGCTACCACCACGCCGCCCACGGCTTCCACTCCTTCCTTGTCGAGCCCTCCGCGTCGGGTTGCGGGTCCCAGGGTGACAAAGGCCACATCCTTTATTTTTACCGGCACGCCATTCCGGACGGTTATTACCGCTTCTTCAAGGTCAGACACATGCCTGATGTATCCCAGCCCGCGGACCAGGTACTCCACCTTATTGATCTCGGCCGTTTCGGCGCCAATGTCAAGATTGCTCTTCTGTACGGCGTTCATCACATCCATGATGGTGGTGTCGTAGGCCCGGAGAGCATCGGGATTCACCTCCACCTGGTACTCCTTCACAAAACCTCCGATGGTGGCAACTTCTGCCACTCCCTCTGCCGAGGAGAGTGTATACTTGGCATAAAAATCCTGTACTGTCCTCAACTCGTCGGGGTCCCACCCTCCGGTAGGTTCACCGGTCTCGGGGTTTCGTCCTTCGAGGGTATACCAGAATATCTGTCCCAGGGCGGTTGCATTAGGTCCGAGAGAGGGCTGTACGCCGTCGGGCAGCGTGCCAGGCGGGAGGGAGTTGAGTTTCTCCAGGATACGGGATCGGCTCCAGTAAAATTCGATATCTTCTTCAAAGATGATGTAGATAAACGACATCCCGAACATGGACGTGCTTCGGATAGTTTTCACACCCGGGATACCCAGCAGCGAAGTGGTCAACGGGTAGGTAATCTGCTCCTGAATATCTTTAGGAGAACGGCCCATCCACTCGGTAGCAACGATCTGCTGGTTGTCACCCAGGTCAGGGATGGCATCTACCGGTATGGGGTCGCGTGGCAGCAGACTGTGCCAGTTAAATGGCGCCGTGGAGATTCCCCATACAATGATGACGATGAGTAACAGAATTGTAAAAAACCTGTTATTCAAAAAATATTGAATGACTTTATTAAGCATGTTGAATGATTTGATTTATAAATTACAGACGAAAAATAGCATTACCTGCCTTTACAACTAAGAAGTTATTCTTCTCGCAAAAACTGGTGATAAGCGGCTTAAGGAAAGAACAGGTCAGCAAACCTGTAAAAAATCAAATACGGTAGATGCAGATAAAAGTAAGCAGGTCAGTTGTGATTCTGCTCAGACCGACAGGTGGAAACAGCTGCCGGAGATGAAGAGAAGTATCGGAAATAACGGGTTGCAGCAGTGAGGTGATCGTTGCCCAAGCCGCGTAAGTTAACGGTGTCGGAAGTTGGGTAGATTGTTGCGCAACATCGTGACTGAAATCGTCCGTGGAGATTTCCAGGGTTTGGAAATCACAGCAGTCTTCGTGAAAAACATCGACTCTGGAGGATGCGTTTGTGGCTGATTGCCTCTGTCTGGCGGAGATCTCTTGTGGGGCCTGCATTGGCATTTCGCAACAAGAACCACTCTCGGATTCTTCGTGAAAAGATACCGAAAAAAGGGTGCCCCCGCAAAGATGCAGCGACAATACCGGCTGAATACCGGTTAGCAGCATGATCGTTGTTAGCAGTATGGCGACTCCTCTTTTCATATATGATTCTATCCGAATATTTGCAATAAGAGTGCAAATATAATAAAGTCATAACAATTATATCTCATAATTGTTTCAAAAAAAGCCCTCGCCATGTTGAGTGGACGGGTTAGTCGGGAACCCCGACGGTTTGCGTGAGCAATACTTCCTGACGGGTGCTCAGATTGAGTAGCTTGCCGATTTTCTCTTTGTCGAAAGAGCCACGCACGACAGACCCCAGTCCCGCAGAGGCGCAATAGAGATAGACATTCTGTGACACAAAACCACAGTCGGTGTAGGCATATTGCCTGCCCGAAGCTTTTTCCATATCGGAGACGAATATCAGATTGAGGGCCGCCTGCGCTACAAAATCCTGTACGCCCGTCTCAGCACGATAATCACCTTTCTTCACCTCTTTCAGCAAATGTTTCCGGGCGTCGTAATAATAGAGGCCGCTCTGCATGGCCACATACAGCTCCAGCTCCTGCCGGTTGTTTGCCGTAGGTGCTGTACGTTTATCATCCCGGTTAAATCCGTTAGCCGCCCATAACAGGTCAGACAGCTGTTGAAGGGTCAGCGCTTTGTTTTGATAGGAGCGAGTTGATTTCCGTTCGTTCAATGCCTGCATCAATGGCTTCCCTCCCGTTCTGTCAGGAGTGGGCAACTGTATGTCCTGCGCAAGAAGTGAACAGGCCATAAGAAAGAATGACGATAATACGATGAATTTCATACCTGTATGATTTAAATGTACTCTACTGTGTAAGCTTATCCGAATAAATTTATCAATTTATAACTCAATGGCTGTCAATTCCGCCACCGAGAGGGCATAATCGCGTTCCAATTCCAACATGCTGTTCAATGCATCATAGTAATATTCTGCTTCGTGCAAGTAATCCAACAGGGAGAACTCGCCTGTATCGAGTGCTTTTCTAAGAAGTGGTTCATTGCTGTAGGAAGAAAGTGCATCGCGATACTTCAGCGCCAAATCCCGTAAGCTGACCGATTTATTGAATAAGCTTTGCAGCCTGTTGTAAAACTGAATCTTGTTGTCTTCCAGTGCCGACTCGGACGAAAGCACATCCGCTTTCGCTTCTTTGACTCTATTCCTGTTCTCCCAAAGTGGGATGGATATGCCGATAACCACACCTTGTAATTTTTCGCCCAGAATTCTTTCGGAGGCATACCCGGCACTTAATTTAGGGAGACTCAATGACCGGCTGAGTTTTACCTGCTGTTTGCTGATGTCGACCTGTTTGCTGAGATACTGCAAGGCCGGACTTTTGGATTCTGCTACTGCATACCATTCGTTAAAGTTTGAGGGAAGAGGTGTAAACGGAATTTCTGTCTCGTTGAATTGAATCTCTTTGCCTCCGTTCAGAGCCTTTAAATCGTTCAAAAGTGATTTCCGTTCGATATCAATTTTTTCTTTCTCGTTCACGCAGGCAATGAAATTCAAATAGACTTTGTTTTTCTCTATGGCATCGACCTCGCCCAGTTCAAACTTCTTCTGGTAGGAGTCGACAATGGTCCGGATACTCTCCACCCTTCTGTTGTAGTCTTTTGACAACGCATTGAGGTAAGCCAGTTGAATGGCAATCTGCCTGGTGCGCAACAGCACATTGATTCGTTCAGAACGGTACAGCCCATCGAGGTTCTCATTTTTTAGATTTGCAACCTTGTTACGATATCCGTAAGCAGTGGGGAAGTCAAATGACTGACTGATCCCAAAATCTTTCTGGTTGCCTATTTCCGTTGGCGTACCCCACAGGTAGCCAAACTCTACCTCCGGATCGGGTAAGTAGTTACCGGTTTTATTTCCAATTTTTTGCGCTTCGATCTCTTTTTGCAACGCCTGCAACGACGTGTTGTTTTTTTCTACTTCCTGCAATATCCTTTCTATTCCACTTTGAGCAGCTACAGGGGTGAGAACGCACAGTGAAAGCAGAACAATCAATATCTTCTTCATAAAGTAATTTTATTTATTCACCGCCGGCCTTTGAGAGTTCGAATGGATTGATCTCAGAACCCAAAATCATCAATGACAATTTCCTCAACCTCTTCCTTTTCAATTTTTACGATGTTCTGCTCCGTCAATCCTTCCACGTAAATAGCTTTATAAGGGATGGCCGGGCAGACATATTCGCATCCGCCGCAACCGACACAGATAGAAGTGTCGGTTTCAGGTATCGTCAATGAGCCTTTATAGGGAACCATATGAACTGCCTGGGTGGGACAATGTTCAGAACAGGCTCCGCAGCTTGTTTCATCGTAATATACAATGCAGTTTTCGACGATGAACTGCACCTTTCCCATCTGTGTATGGTTCTTTTCTTCTTTCGTCAATGGCTGAATGGCTCCACTGGGGCACACTTCTCCGCAGATGGTACAATCGTAATTGCAAAATCCACGATCAAAATAAAGTTTGGGTTGCATGATTCCCCCCAGTCCATATTCCATAAAAGCCGGTTTGATCACGTGACTCGGACACTTGCTTACGCAGAGATGACAGGAGATGCATTTCTCCCGCAAATGATTGAAGGATACTGCCCCCGGAGGAGCGATAGGGGTCTGTCTTTTTGGCTCTTTTTTCTGAATCAGACCATTGGATACTTCCTGCGCGATGAGATTTCCAGCGGCTAAACCGGTGACCAGCGATGCCGACAGAAAGCGGCGCTTGGAAGCGTCCACCGGCTTCACTAAATTCTCCGCTTTTTCCTCTTTCGCATAACTGAATATCGGCACAGCGGCAGCCGGTCTTTGTTTACCCGGTAGGGTAAATCTGTATTTCATGGCATCACGGTGGCAGCTTTCTATACAGTTGAAGCACGTAACACAACGGCTGTAATCGATCTGTTTGTTTTTGGAATCGATGCACGATGCTTTGCATTTCATGGCGCACAGACCACACGTGTTGCATTTTTCGTCCACAAACCGAATTTTAAACAGGGAGTATTTGCTCAGAAAGCCGAGCGTGGTGCCTACCGGGCAAACAGTATTACAATAAGTCCTGCCGTTGCGCCATGCCAGGTAACCGATCACCCCGAGCGTAATCAGGGCAGTAGCGGATGAAAAAAGGCTCAGCGTATAGATGCTTACCTTGTAAAACGTGTAATTATCGAAATGGGTGAATATGGCTTCCAATAGGTTGTTTCCAGCCAGATAGGCCGGACGCAGGAGGTGTGTGGCCATTCTCCCGTATGCTCCATAGGGGTCAAGGAGCCCCACCAGAAAGGCGAATCCAAAAATAAATGCCAAAATTGTGGCTGCTAGTATACTCCAACGCAGAATGCTTTTCGCCTTGCTGTAGTTATATTTTTTTTTAGGAGTAATTTTTTTGGAAAGCCACGCTACCAGATCCTGATAAATGCCCATTGGACAGATGGAGGAACAGTAGACCCGGCCAAAAAGCAAGGTAAGCACCCCCAGGGATACAAGCACCAGGACGTTGACTGCCAGCAGGGCGGGTATAAACTGTATCTCGGCCAGAAAACTAAAACTTTCCGGGAGAAAATCCCTGAAGTCGAGAAAATATAAGGTAATGAGTGTGAACAGGACCACAGAAAGGACCACACGTGTCTTTTTTAACATAGAGATTTTTTTTCGGTCAGTTTGCCAAACAGACAAGTATAGAGGTGTGTATCTATAACATGCTGGTCGGTAGTGGATAAGATATTATAAATTGGGATTCTATAATAGGTGAAAACTATATACGAACCCTTTTGATATTCAGTTTGTCGAGATCCATGGTGCCGAGTCCCAATTCCTGTGCTTTGGTAATGTGCGATACCTTTTCAATCGGCATTTCGCGGGCCTGATTAAAGAAATTGGCGGCGGCAGTGTCCGCGGCAACGATGTCCTGCGATATGAACAAACCCTTCGATAGTACCACGTCAGAGAG
Source organism: Proteiniphilum sp. UBA1028 (assembly GCF_002316955.1). Classification (NCBI taxonomy): domain Bacteria; kingdom Pseudomonadati; phylum Bacteroidota; class Bacteroidia; order Bacteroidales; family Dysgonomonadaceae; genus Proteiniphilum; species Proteiniphilum sp. UBA1028. The sequence goes on along the minus strand of NZ_DCEN01000052.1, from coordinate 44,328 downwards.
TGATTTGCCTCTGGGACCACTCGTCTTCATCAACCTGTAGGCATCAACCACATTCAGGACGGGGCGTTTGGCATAGGTGCATACATCAGCGATGCATTGCTGGAGATCATTGGCATGGAAAAACCCCCTGTCCCATACTATCCCCATATAATTCTTCATGGAGATCGTCAGCTGTGCACCTCCATGATTTTTCAGAATAGGGACGTTGATCCATTTGTCGCTGTCCACAATGGCTTGGTGTATTTTTGCACTCTTCAGGTTTTTCCCTTTGGGTATCGAAACCGTTTTGTAGTAGGACTCCTGATGTGCGGGTACCACTTTTGCTCCTGCCTTCTTCGCGGCTTCTTCTATGCCGCTGTTGCTGTACGATTTGCGCCAGTCGTCGCAGGTGTGATCAAAGACGGTTACTTCCGATGCACCGGCGTCGAAGCATTGTTTGATAATTTCCGCGATCAGCTTGGGATTGGTGTTGGCTGCCATTTCCACCGGTTGATCCCATCCGATGTTGGGTTTCACACATACTTTGTCGCCCTTGCTGATGAAGTTTTTCATTCCTCCCATCTCTGCGATCGCTTTGCGGAACATGGCTTCGGGTTCACCACCCATCACAGCTACCAGGTCATATTTGGCAGCAGCATGGCTGGTTTCAAATGACTGGGTCAGTATGCTCATTGCATCTGCTTCTTTCATCGTCGTGATGGCTGCTCCTGTGAGGGCTATTGCACGTAAGAAATTTCGTCTGTCCATAATAAAGTTTATTTTGATGTTCCAGTGATTCGTTCTGTCATTCTCAAAAATATTGAAATGTACCTCTGTTGGGATAGTTTGTCCTGAACAGAGAGTTTGTGTACCCGATTAAATATTTACCTGCATGCCTCCGAAAACGGTGATACCGGGCATGGGGTAGCCATTGTTGATCTCATAATCCTGATCAAGCAGGTTCTCACCTCGCAGAAGCAGGTTCAGCCAGTCAAACATGCGAAAGTGGACACGGATGTTCCAGAGCAGAAAATGCTCTTCCCGGATTTCAGGATTCAAGCTTGTGCATAAATTACCCGCGTACTGCAGACCTGAGGAGAACATCCATTTTCCTTTTGTATAATTCCCGCTCGCATACATCTTATGCTCGGGGGCAGCCAGAATCTTACGGGTCATATTCAGATAGCTGTAATTTGCAGAGAAACGCAGGTTGTGAGTTGCCTGCCAGGTGGTGTTTAATTCAATGCCCTTGTTTTTTACTTCTCCGCTGTTTTCCCATTTGCCTACACCGGGTTGAGTCTGTTGTATCATGTTGTCCCCTTCTACATAGAAAAGGTTTACTCCCAGGCTTACCTGATTGTTGAACAATGTTTGCAGGTAAGATAGTTCGTAGTTCCACAGCCGTTCTGGCTTCAGGTCTGCATTTTGTGGCGGGAACATATACAATTCCCGAATGGTAGGATTCCGAAATCCCTTGCTTACAATTGCTTTCAGTACAGTCGATGGTGAAGGATTGAAACTGAGTCCCAGTTGCGGAATCCATTCCGCGCCATTGATCTCGTGATAATCCAGCCTTATTCCTCCGTTGAAAGTCAGTTTATTACCTGGAAGCGACTGTTGCAGATTCAAATAAGCCGCACTATTATTCAAATGTACATCGGCCAGCTCTACATTATCTGTCTCGTCTGGAAACTTGTTCCAGGCCTTACCGCCAAACCGTTGGAGGTCAAATCCGGCAGTTGTTTTGTTTCCCTCGATGAAGGCGTACGACTGGTAGGCTGAAAATCCAAGCATTTGGTCATCTGAACGAAAGCGATGCAGGGGAGGTTGCACAGGTTGGGAAGAAGGTGTGAAGGCCGGGTAGCCATCGTTTATCTTGTGTGAGCCAAAGTTGTAAAAGAATTTCACAGCTCCCGAAGTAACGCCGTATTCGTTTTCCACGGCAGCAGAGGCTACTCCACGCAAAATAGCAGCATCGTTGTCGATCATCGGTTGGGAGATTGGTCCCGGGTTGGATGACTGGGTGTGGGAGATATTCAAATCTGCAAAACTTTTCCAGTTGCGGGAAATATCGTAGCCTGCCTTTGCATAGCCGTTCCACTGATCGAAATTCATGTTTTCCCGTTGGCCGTCGGAACGGTTATAACTGATGTTGCCGATGAGTTGCAGTCCCTCTTTTCTCCATCCGTTCGTTACTTCAGCACTCAATGTCTGATAACTTCCATACATGATTCGGGCAGATTGTTGTAGTCCCTCTTGTATCTGTTTTTTTGTGATGATATTGATCACGCCTCCCATGGCATTCGATCCGTAAAGAACCGATGCAGGGCCACGAACCACTTCTACTCGTTCCGTCATCATCGACTGGTAACTGTCGGCAAGCGGGTGTCCCATTAACCCCATGTACTGCGGGTGACCGTCAATCAGCACGAGCACTCCCGACGTAGGAGCGCCGCCGATACCACGGATGCTCATCCCTCCAGCTGCCCCGTTAGCCACACCATAGCCCATTACACCCCTCTGTGTAATGAATAGGCCCGGCACCTCTTCAGTAAGCAAGGGGAGGAGAGAGGGTTGCATACGCTCGTCTATCAGCAAACCCGAAATTACCGAAATACTCATGGGTAGGTTGCGCAGGTTCACCTTTGGCATGGTGCCTGTGACAATTACCTCATCCAGACGAACGGTATCGTTTCTTTCTGCAGGTTGTCTGTTTTCGGCCAACAGCGCGATTGCGGTCAGTAGACACAGAGTCAGAAATAGAGTGCGTTTGTTCATATTATCCAGGGGAATCTGAAACAGGCTTCGTCGTACAGTGAGTAATCGGCCGTGCCGTTCACTGCAAATGTTTTAATTTGCCTGGCGTCTTGTAAAAGATCGATGGCGAATTGCACCGTCGCTCCTGTTTTAATGCGATCTTCCACCAGAAGGATGGTCTTGTTCCGGAAGTCGAAGTCGATGGGTGCCACCAGTTGTGGCATGTCGTATTTCGGTTTCTGGGCGGGATCGCGTAAATTTATTTTTAATAGTTGAATATCGATGTTAAGCCGCTGATTGATGATTGCCGCGGGGATAATTCCTCCGTTGGCGATGGCGACAATCATGTCGAAGGTTTCGTGGAACGTGGTCTCACGAAACCGCTGCATGACCTCCTCAAAAGATTTACCTTTCGTCATCATTATTTTTTGGCAAGAGCTTTCAGGACCAGATACCCCCCTGCAAGCTGGATAGCCATTCCCGGGAGACCCAGACGGAAGTCCTGAATGGCAATTGCAAAGTTTTGCGTTATGCCCCACTCAATACCGGTTCCAATTACCTGATAGGCCAGGATGGAGAGTAAAATACCCACCAACGACACTTTCCCAAAATGCTTTGCGGCCATTGCAGCAGCAACAGCCAGGATAGCCGATTTAATAATGATGGCAGGCAATACTGCTACAGGAGGCATGCCGAAAAGCAGGCTGTTTGCCAGGGGAGAGAGGACTGCCGTGAGCAGACCCACGTGGATCCCATATTTATAGGCAGCAATCAGCGTGAAGAAATAAATTGGCAGGAAAATAAATCCTCCCTGCGGTACAAGGTGTGCCAGTTGCGGTAATAACAGGTTGCCGGCAATAAATATCGCTGCAAACAGATAAGTCTTCGTGTTACTGAGGTTTAAAGAGTACAATTTGGCTGTTGTTGACATAGTAGATTGGATTTTTATGTTGTTGTATTTTGATTTCCTGTGCATGCATTTAACATAGCTTACAAAACTATGCATAAAATATCGTATTTTGCAGGAACAACCTGTTATTTTTTATTTAAAAAATGAAAAACCGTTGCCGGGAATGTATTATAGCAATCATTTTAACAGAAGTGGAAGGAAGATAGCCTTGCGGGTATACCTTTCTGTTTCCCCGTTTCTCCATAATTATCCATATCTTTGCCACAAAAAATCCGCACGCTATGTGGAAAGATTTGCTCTTCGTGGGTATCGGAGGTGGTGTTGGCAGCATGCTTAGATTTGTCACTTCCCGGCTTGCATCCCGTTATATACACCATGAATGGTTGTTTGTGGGTACCTTTATCGCCAATATTGCAGGATGCCTGCTGATTGGCTTGTTTTCAGGATGGATCTTCGCGCATCATCCCGGGAGTCAGTCTTTCCGTCTGCTGATGATTGTCGGTTTTTGTGGCGGTTACACCACTTTTTCAACCTTTGCCTTTGAGAATCTGCGGTTGATGGAAATGAACCAATGGGGTCTCTTTGTACTCTACTCCTCCGCGAGTATTGTTTTAGGTCTCCTCGCTGTATGGGCAGGTTTAAGGCTGGGACACCAACTGTAAACGAAAGAGGGTGTACCACAAATGTGATTTCACCCTCTTGTTTGTTTATTTATTCTGGTATTGGAGAAATGCACCAAATATTTAGTCCTTAGAGACCGGTTTTCATTTTGATACGGCCTCCATATGCAAACACAACGGTTTTATAATTCTCTGATCCGGATATTTCTGAACATTACTTTCGATCCATGTCCGAGAAATCCGATGTGTCCGGTCTTGTTGAGGAGCCCGGGATGATCCCGTTGATCTACTGTTCCGTTTTTGGATGCCTCACGGATGTTCCCGTCGAGGATGGTTGTACCGTTCAGAATCACTTTGATATGGTCGCCGTCCGCAATAACTTCCTGGTAGTTCCATTCACCGGTGGGTTTCAGAAAGCCCCTCTTTGCGGGAATCACGCCGTAAACCGATCCGTGATACTGATAAACCTGAAGTTTCTCGTATACCGGTGCATCGTTATCCAATATCTGGAGCTCCATGCCCACGTAGGCGGCATCACCCTCAAGCGGGGTGCGGATACCCAGTCCGTTGTTGGCACCCGGTGTGAGCATAAACTCGAAACGGAACACAAAGTTATCGAACTGCTCGCGGGTATACAGGTTGCCGCCGGAGCCCTTGCTGGGGTGCAGCACAATCAGACCGCTTTCTACTGCATAGTCTTTCTTGTTGCCCGTCCACTGATCGAGGCTGCTGCCGTCGAAGAGGATGCGGAAACCCTCATTTTCTTCTTCTGCAGAAAGCTCAAAAGGTTCCGGACGGGGAAGCTCCTTTAGAAAGATGTCTCTGTACGCCACTTTGCTGCCGTGTGCCTGCAGTTCGATCTGTTCAACCGGGAAGATGGGCTGACTTCTGTCCCAGTAGTTTTCGAGAATCACGTTGTCGGCCACCAGCTCACCATTCAGCCACACCGATACCCTTTCGCCGACCATGCGGATGCGGAATGTATTCCATTCACCTACTTTCTGATCGGCCACCATCAGCGGCTTGCTGGGGTTCTGCGTGTTGTTGTATAACCCACCGGAGCCAACCTGGGCACCCACGTTTACCCGGGCAGTATCCCAGATCTGTACCTGCGGCGTTCCGCGGAGATAAATTCCTGCATCGGGCTCAGGGCCGGGGTAGAGCTTCCAGTCGACCAGCATTTCGAAGTCGCCGTACTGTTTATCGGTACAAAGGTTATTTCCTTTCCCGGTGAAAAGGAGTTCTCCGTTCTCCACAATCCAGCTTTCCTCTGCCTCCTGATCTGCTTTTTTCTGCGCTGCAGCCAGTTCCCGCAGACTCATTCTCGTCCGTTTGATGGGATTTTCCACCAATCCTTTCCACCCCTCCAGGTTCCTACCGTTAAAGAGGGAGACAAATCCTTCTTCGCCGGCATTTTCTGTCAGGTACTTATTGATGGACTGACGCTGGTAATCGGCATCGGGGTTGCTGAGTGTCTTGCTTACCTTGTTCAGGATGGCAGTTGTTTCCGCGCCTGCAAAGGCCGGATTGTTGATGGCAATGTTCATGGCTGCCTGAGCAGCAGCCTCCTTTAGTGAGGGCTGATCCAAGAACAGTGCCACGAAAAGCATTGCCTGATACTGCCCCGTATTTCCCAAAAGTTTCAGTATCTCGTTTTTCTGCTTGTCTTTTTGGGCAAACTGCATCGTTTCCCGCAGATAGAGATATTTGACTGTGCCGGTTTCACCCGATTTGGCAATGGTTGAAATCAATGCATCGGTCACTTTCTCCAGCTCCAGGTTGTTTTTGCTCTGCCGGGCAATATCCAGAAGGGGGTAGATCACATGAAACGATTTCCATGCGGTGAGCGCAAGAAAAGCTGCATTCTTTTCAGCTCCCGCTGACGAAGCATATGTTTTGGTGATAACGTCAATTGCTTTTTGTGATCCGCTGTTAACCAGTGCGGTGTAGTACAGATACTTGCTGGTGGATTTTTCCATCCTTTCCGATACCAACTTTAGCTGTTGCTCTGCCGGCAGGTAGTTTAATGCCGCGTTGACAGCTTGTTGAAGATCCGGGACAAAGGCCGGGTCAGACTGCTCCAGGAGGGTAAACAGATCGGGCAAATTGTTATCTGTGACGATGTCTTTCAACGCGATGGCAGCGGCGGATTTTACAACCGCGTTGTCGCCGGACATTTGGTTGTAGACAAGATGATACTGACTTCTCATCTTGCGAAGGGAGATGAGTTCCAAAATAGCTTTTTTACCCAAATCCCCGCAGTTGTCAAAGACAGACGCAAGAGGGTGGGAGATGTCGCCCCTGAAAGTCGATAATGCATCTTTCGCCAGTGCCACGGTTGCCTCGTTGTTGCTTTTCAGCAAACCTGTCAGGGCAGAAAGCGACTCGTCGCCACCCGTTTTCGCCAGAGAGAGTGCTGCCGCCTTTTGTACCATCTCATCGGACGAGTGAATATGACGCGCTATGAGTGTTGCCGAACCCTCCACATCGTGGTTTGCCAGCCAATAGATGAGTGCTGTTTGTACCTGCGGAGATTGATTTACAGAAAGTGATTTTTGAATCAGGCGGACCGACTTCTTATCTTTTTGAAATGGATACACATTCAGTATCCCGGAAAGATAAGCGAGGTCCCCATCTTTAAGGGCACTCTTCAGTAAGGCCTCTTTTTTTGTGGCCGGCTGCGCCAGAAGTAGTTCCGATGCAACAATCCTCAGATCTTGTGCATTCTGCTTCGATGCAACAGACAATAACTTCCTGGCCTCTTTATTCACCAGTTTTGGGTCGGATGCATTCAGCCGTGTTAGCAAAGTAAGATATGATGCAGTCGCGTTGTTCCTGCTATACGAGAAATTTGTCTTTGCTGCCTCATTCCGTAATGCATTGAGCGACTCTTTTGTGCCAGTTTGGGCAAGAGCATTCAGGAGCACTTTTTGCAATTTCTCCGAGGTGCTTTTTCCGAAAAGATTCAACAATTTGGGTTCTGCTGCAGCGTGGTCTGTCTGGGCAATGGCATTTGCCAGATTCAACAGGATGGGGTCGGAATCCGTAGTTTTTATTGCATCCAGTAGTGATGCATGCGCTTTGTCCGTCCCAATGCTTACCAAAGCTTGTGAGGCCGGGTCTGAGAGCTGTATATCGGTAAGGAAACCGGATAAAATGTCCACGTTGTCGTCCGTGGCAATGGTTCTGAGCTGACGGATCACAAATGCTTTTATCTCTTTATCCAGCGGTTGTTTCAATGCTTTTTCAAAAGCATTAGCGGCAACAGAGCGTTTTTCAGGATCGTTTGCCACAAAATGTGTCCATCCGCTAATGGCATATTCCGTGGCTTCGTTACTTTTGTTCCCGGGAGGGTTCATCCTGCCGATTAGATCGAGCAAACCTTCTTCTCCGGTAGAGGCCAGGTCTGCAATCGTTTGGTTGTATTTTTGAGGTGTTTCGGCCGGTAGTTGTGCCAACACATCGGCCACAATGGTGGCTTTTGTCCTGCCTGCCGGCATTTGAGCCTGCACTCCGCCAGCAATCAGCAGGCCGAGACAGATGAAAAAAAGGTGTATATGTTTCATACGGTTATTTATTATCATAAAAATTAAATGGTCCACGGTGCACGGGTGGGTTGATTTACCAGCCGGTTTGCTTCTTCGTCGTTGACGAACATCTCCTTCACGGGATCAAACTCGAGTGTCCTGTTCAACTGGAGTGCCACGGCGCCCATGTTTACGATGGTACATGACCGGTGTCCGTTTATTTCGTTCAATGCATACTTTTGTCTGTTGTGTATACATTCAATGAAATTGGTATTTTGTGCCTCCGGCTCGGGAAAATCGGCCAGTTTCTTTTCCCAGTCGGGAATGTCGCATACAAAATTCTTGTATACATTTCCGTTTGGCCCTGAAATGTAGGGAGTGTCGGGCTTTCCGTAATCTCCGCCCCAGAGGATGATCTGGCATTCGTCGTCGTATGTGTAGGTGATGGATCGCCATGTCCCTACCGCATCGGGATGCTGTTGGGGTGCATCCACCTCCACCTTTACGGGGCTGGTTCCATCCTTACCCAGCATGTATTGTACCGGATCGATGTAATGCTGGCCCATATCGCCCAAGCCACCGCCGTCATAATCCCAGTATCCGCGGAAGGTCTGGTGTACGCGATGTGCATTATAAGGTTTATAAGGTGCCGGTCCCAGCCACATGTCATAATCCAGTTCTTCCGGGATGGCTTGCGGCTCCAGGTGTGTTTTTCCTACCCAATAAAATTTCCAGTCGAACCCGGTATGTTTGCTGATGGTTACTTTCAGAGGCCATCCCAGCATGCCGCTGTCGATCAGTTTCTTCAATGGTTTAACCGGTGTGCCCAATCCGTAAAAAGGATCTTTGAAGCGGAACCATGTGTTCAGGCGAAAGATATTCCCGTGCTGTGCAATCGCTTCCCGTATCCTTTTGCCTTCACCAATGGTGCGTGTCATCGGCTTTTCGCAGAAGATGTCTTTTCCGGCCTTTGCTGATTCCACCGCCATGATCCCGTGCCAGTGTGGCGGGGTGGCAATGTGTACGATATCCACGTTCTTGTCCAGGATTAAATCGCGAAAGTCATGGTACAGGTTTATCTTATCTTTCACTCTTGCGGCAGCTTCCGTGAGGTGTTTTTTGTCCACGTCGCACATGGCCACTACACGGGTGTTATCGTATGGTATGTGGCTACGGCCCATTCCGCCCACACCGATAATTCCTTTGGTTAGTTCATCGCTTGGAGCGATCATGCCTTTTCCCAGCACGTTTCGGGGAACGATGGTGAGCAGGGTTATGCCGCCCATCGTTTTTAAAAATTGTCTTCTAGAGGTCATTGTTAGTTTGATATTTTATAGTTTTGGGTCTGATTGATTCTTTGAATCCGCTAAGTTAGGAAAAAAACTAAAAAAGGCCATCTCATCTTTGTGTTATGAGACGGCCTCAAGGAAGTTACTTAAAATTGAATTTTTCTTATTATATTGTCTTCATGATCTTTAATTTTTCTTCCTTGTGGAATGTTTTGAATGACTCTATTCCCTTTTCAGCATATCTTTGCCTTTAGAAATTAGGATATGCTAAAAATCACAGGTAGTACAATTTTAATTCTTTTATGTTTATTCTTTCTTTACTTTAGGTACGATTGACGTCAAATCCTTAATCATAACCGGTTCTTTGGATGCAATACTTTTTCTGGCGGCAATCCCGACTAAACAAGCCAGAGAGCCATCTCTTACTCCGGCTGATTGTCTGAAAGGATCTTTTGTGTCGGGTATGAATATTTGATCTTTCAGCAGCGAATCACCTCCTCCGTGGCCTGATGTACCGAAAGGTACTTGAATGTATTCCCGCTTACCAAAATTTTTAAATAAGACGATTTCATCATAGTTCACATCCGAAGTAGGTTTGGATTCCTGTATCCATGCCTCCATTCTTCCTTTCGTTCCGTTAAATGCTATCCGATAACCTTCATAAGGCGAATATGTCGTTAAAGAATAGGCTACCTGAACACCATTCATGTACTTGATTGTGGCCGCCATTTTATCAAAAATATTAATGTCATTTTTGAATACACAACCATCTCTTAAATAACCGTCATATTTCTCGTTATCAACATACAGTTGCTTGTATCTTTGGTTTTTGAGAATATCATAGTAAAAGTTGCATTTATCAGTATGAGGACAATTGCGACAATTCTCCGCTCTATAAGTCCCGTTTTTACCGTAGAAATTCAACTCTCCCAGGGCGTATACACTTTCCGGATCACTATCGACCCACCAGTTCAGAAGATCAAAATGATGACTGGCCTTGTGTACCCATAGCGAACCGCTTCTCTCCACAAGCCTATGCCATCTTCTGAAGTAATCAGCTCCGTGTGAAGTGTCAAGATACCAGTGAAAATCAACAGAAGTCAACTCTCCGATCTCTCCCGCCTGCAGAAGTTCCCACATTTTTGCACGATGGGGCGAATATCTGTAATTGAACGTGACCCGGCATTTTTTTCCTGTTCTCTTCTCTCCGTCTATGATGGCTTGAATTTTTTTCTCATCTGTAGCCATTGGCTTTTCACAAATAATATCGGCACCCAATTCCATCCCTCTTACTACGAAATGATCGTGTGTGTTATCTACTGTTGTGACAATCAATATATCCGGTTTGGTTTCGATCATCATTTTGTCGAAATCGGTATAGGTTGGGCATGAAGTTCCGATAATTTCTTTACCGGCTGCTAGTCTGCCTGGATTATTGTCACAGAGACCCACGAATTCAAGATAATCGGAATAGTCTTTTACTAAACTGCTTCCCCACATTGAGGTACCCCTACTTCCGGTACCTACCAAAGCAATCTTCTTCTTGATTTTGTTTTTTTGATTTACCTTCACGTTACTTGCTTGAAGTCCGGAGAGGGGGGCAATCAATGAAGTACCCGCAACAGCTCCGGTTATAGCTAAAAAATCTCTTCTCGTAAACAAATTTGTTTTTTTCTTTTCCATAATATCCTATTTTGTTTATTCATTAATATTTGAACACTTTTCCTCCTGCAACAACTTGCCTTAATTTTTCGTCGAAGGTAGCACGTTGTCCGGTACGAAGGGCTGCTGTAACCATGATATCGGCGATGGAGTGGCTGTATCCAGCCTCCACAGGGGCATTTGTTTTCACGTTACTGTCTCTTACACAATCCATCCAGTTTTTCATATGGGCATTTGTTAGTGGATCGGATCCGGTATTTGAGTCGGTTTCTACAGTTATTTGTGGTAGTTCGAACGTTTCAAGCATAAAAGGTTTCATGTCCATCGCTGAAGCATGCCTTTCGGTAAGCCCGCCATCGTTGTTTACGATATTGGTATCGAGATCCAGTTTCCCTCCGTTGGAAAAATACCACTCCTTGGTACCTCCCGATGCGTTGTTTTGCCGTGATGAATAGATTACCTGAAATCCGTCTCCCGGTTCTTTTTCTTTTGAATGTCCGTAATCAAAGACGGCAGTCATCGTATCATAGTTGGTCCTTCCGTCGTTCCACATGTAAATGCCCCCATTGGCTACAACCGACCGTGGATATTCAAGTTCCGAGAACCAGTGTACGGTATCTATCTGATGAGCGAGCCATTGCCCCGGAATACCGGAAGAGTATGGCCAGAAAAGCCGATACTCGAGATACTTGCGGGGATCCCATGCCTCGTAAGGACGGTTCATCAGGAATCGTTTCCAGTCGGTATCCTTTTCCCTGATTTCTTTTGTCAGTTGGGGCAGGCGCCAGCGTCCCGGCTGGTTTACGTTCCAGGTCATCTCCACGGCAATGATTTTCCCGAATTTTCCCGAATTGATGTAGTCGTAAGCAGCTTGGTAGTTGGTTCCACTGCGGCGTTGAGAGCCTACCTGAATCACTTTATTGGTTTCTTTTGCAGCTTTCAGTGCGAAATTGGCATCGTCCATCGTTTCTGCAAACGGTTTTTCCACATACACGTCGCATCCGGCTCTTACCGCTTCAGCAGTGTGCAGCGCATGCTGGAAGTCGGCCGTACTGATAATCACAGCATCGGGCTTTTGGGACCATAGTTCATCGCTGTTTCTGGCAGTTCTGATGCTGCCTCCGGTTTGTTCCTTATACCATGCCTGTCCTTCATCCCGTCTGCGATTCCAGATATCGCAAACGGTATAAAGTTCGAAGTTCATATCTTTTGCATATTTGAGAAAAGATTTTCCGAGCGAACTTTTGAATCGATTGGAAAATCCCAATATACCCACTCTTACTTTATCGTTGGCTCCGATAATGCTGGCATAACTTTTTGCCGACATATTCATCGTACTTCCCAACGTTATTCCGGCCACTCCAAGTGCTGATTTTTTGATAAAATTTCTTCTTGTTTCCATATTGATAATTGTTAAATTGTTTTTTAATCTTTCCATAGCCACTGGTATCTGTGTGTCAAAATCCAGCCAACGAGATTCGATTGAGATTTCACTTTTCTATCCTGTTCTTTTCAATGCATCAAGATAGAGCCTAAAATCTTCATTAAAAGTGCCGGGAACGGATCTTTCCTGTTTTTCGGCAATATGAAAAGTTGATTAAACATTTCATATTGAATAATGATTTCAGGCCCTTCATATTCTATTCTCATGTGATAACATGTCTGCCGGCAATCGGAAGTTGGAATGATTTACCTCTTTAACAATTTCAGTTCCTTCCGACTTCTTCATATATTTTCAACGATTAAAATTGTTGGCCATATTGTCTATTTGAGAATCAGAAAGGTTTCCACCGATGATAATTTTATGTCGGAAAGTGATCTTTTCTCCTTTTTTCAGCGTAATTTTCACGGAAGGAGAATCCTTATCTACAGCTTTACCTGCAAGATTATTCATAGCAAAAAGACCATATCCCCGAGCATGAGACCATGCAGGATAGTTGGGGTTTTTCTCGTTATCGAACATGACAATGGTAATAATTTCTCCACTCTTATCAGCATGTAACGCCACCCATTTGCTTTTTTTGCTCCAAACATCACTTCCGGTCACACCTTCAGCATTTCGGTAAACTCCGTTAACCCCTTCGTTATTTAAAACAGGAGTTTCTGTCATATTCCCATTTGAGTCTAAATATCTTTCAGCTTTTTGAGAAGGCTCTTCAAAAGCCCTGTCGACACGAAGTCCTATAAGACCCTCTTTATTTTCAGTGAAAATGACTTCTTTTTGTTTTGATGTCAATTGGGTAATTCTTTCAATTGAGCGGAGACCATTATTCTCGCTAAAGATGAAAGTAGTATTTTCTTCTAAAAGTTTTTTTCCTTCATTGTCTATCCACGCTGCCAATGTTTGTAACTTCCCTTTTGAAGCGTTTATATTTTTTATTTTGATGAATTTTATGGAACCATATTTGTGTTTATTTTCAGGCTTAATTGTCAAAGAATTGTTCCAGAAATCCAGGCCGTTAACATCACCAAAATTAAACCACAACCCGATATGGTGTGGATGATCGGTTCTCTCAAAAGGTCTTGGAGCAAGTGGAAATCCCCTCGTAATATCCTTCCCCGACGCTGTGAAAATTGGAAATAGAACCTGTTTTTCCAGATCGTTCGAGTACAAATAAGAAGTGAAATATTTTTTATCAATAAATACATCTACTTTTTGATTTATTTTATCATGTTTGAAGATAACTTGCCCGCCTATATCGGTAGCATTTACTGAAAAGCATGATAAAACCAGAAAATGAAGGAGAATTATTTTTAATGCTTTCATATTTTTTAATTTAAAGTGTTCCATAATCATATTCAGGTGGAAACATTTCCATAGTAATATTTTTCAGATTGTTAACCTTGACCAAGGGGAAAGGTTTATTATCGTGATCTTCATTCACGTAATCTCTCCCTTCTCTGAATACTATCGACAAACTCTTCACTCTTTCTAAAGATTTTATTAATTGCTTTTCTTGAAAATAATACCATTTAAATTAGTTGAAAATCCCCGAGTCTCATCAGGCCAGGTCCCATTTTCGATCCATTCACAATATTGTAGAGCAATGTCTGCATCTTTCTTCCAATTCCATTGTCCAATTGAAACTTCGTCATCATATTTTTTAATTATTTCGGAAATTTCTTTGCTTTCATCCAAAGCTCTACTAATTATCTCCATCAAATTTGAACTATGATAAGATGGCCCTCTTGCATATATTCTATATCCAAAATAAAGCGTGCTCACAGCTTTATGTAACTGTGCTGTTAACATCGTACGATTGAAATAGTTAAACAAGTTTTGATATTGCTCTGTAGATAAAAATGGTTCAGCATCTTTAATTTGATTTAATGACTCTTGGGCTAATTTTACACCATACTCTTTTTCAGTTATAATGTAAGAAAGAAATTCCTCATTCATATTTTCTCCACGAGTCAACCACCCATTATCCGTTACCCATGGGATCTCGTATAATTGAGTCCCGCCGGCTTTAGCCCAATCCGGAGCGAGTGTATTAACAATATCTTTCCAATAATGAAATTCGCGATTAATTCCATGTTTTATAAAAACTACAGGTGGATCAAGCCATTTTCCAGATACGTGACGAGCCCAATGAGATGCATATGGGTCGTAATTTAGTTGTGAATGATTGGTAGTACTTGTCCCAAGTGTGTAGAATACTGATGTAATAATATCAAAAGAATTCTTAAAAGCGTTCTTGATAAAAGGCAGAGCTTCTTCGTTATATGTTTTCCTTATGTATTCATTATAAATATCATCGGCAGATAAACTTCGATCTTCCAAATATCTTTTTAAAGTATAAAGATTAATTTCGGAGGGGCGTCCTAATACTCTTGTGTTTCCATAGCGATCTGTTCGTGCTGCATAACCTATAATATGATCACGTTTTAAAAAATCGCTCCAACGATATAAAATATGTTCAGGCCAAGTGTTTGCTACGACACCTTGCCCATTAAACTCTGCACCTACATCAAATTCAATAATTGTTGGCCTGTTAATTGTGCCAGCAAAAAAATCATTTGGATGGGTAAGAAAAAAATCATGGGGCGTTTCTTTCATCATTAATCTGATTTCAGGGTATTCAAATAGTTCGATTGCTTTAACAATATTCTCATATTCCTCATAGGTATAAGAAAATGTTCTTGCATAAAGATTTAACCCTCGTTCTCCAATAACAACAGATGCAATATTATTTACCACCTCAGCCAGTTTTTCTTGATTATTTTTTAATTTCACAGAATATTGATCTTCCACTCTAGCTCCAGTTTCAATAAATGTAAGAATTAATCCTTGTATATTAGGTACTAAATCAAGCATTTGTCGGTAATCATCTTTGAACCATTCCCAAAAAGCAGGGTTATCCAAATCTATCGTTCCATTTGGTCCGGTTCTAAATCGTTCAGGATAATAATCCAGATTATACAATGACCTGTCCCATAATACAACCTCTTGGATTCCTTTGGCATGTGCATGTTCAATCAGTTTGTTAGCTTTTTCAAGCCTTTCAAGAATCCGAACATGTCTTAAGTCGTGAATAAGATCATGTGATAATTGTAAATGATTAATTTCATATTTTGAAGCATTATCAATTACAAACATATTTTCCTGAAGATTGTCAGATAGGATGATCCACCCTTTCACCTCTTCATCAACCTTAAGAGGTTTATGATTGTCAATTTTATGCGAACATGACAGTGAATATAATATCAATAAAAGGGATAAAACAATTTTTTTATGCATATAGTATAATATTAGGTTCGTTCAATCTGTACTATGGACTAAACGGGTGGGGGAATGATGTTTTTACAAAATAGATTATACAGTTTTGAAATGGAAGATGATATAGTTGTATCTGGAGATAGTTTGCAGATGAAGGCTGAAAGAATATTTCAATTTTTGTAGGATGAATTTTGTCATTGCATACTATCTCCAGGTTATTTGTTTTCGAAATTAGTTAATACACTTGGTAATAGAAATTAATAGATTTCTATTACCAAGTGTAAAGCTATTTCAACTCAACCGTTGACAACTTTTTATTGACTAATTTTTGATGGATAATTTGGATTTTGTTTAAATCCTTCTGGATAATTAGTTATCAACTCCAATTCAGAATTTGGTATAGGCCTTAATTTATGAATGTTAATATCAAAGAATTCGCAATCAGGGTTGAGTTGAGGTATTCGTTCGAAACGATTGGTTCTTTTCAGGTCAAACCATCGAATCATTTCCGTTCCTAATTCCCGGGTGCGTTCATCTAAAATATAGTCGATGTCAATATCGGATGCTACTACAGGTAAAGAATTTGTTGTTTTGCGTGCTCTTTTGCGTAGATTATCAATATATACTTTTGCTGCATTATTTCCCTCTAAAAATAACGCACATTCTGCTCCAATCAAGTACTGTTCAGCCAATCGGAATATGATGATATCATTCCCACTTTTCTCTAATTTGGGTGCAGTACGATTACGATCTAAATATTTGGTAATTGTATTACAGTACATGCGTTCATTTGATCTGTATCCACCTCCAGGTTTTTTGTTTTCCCCTTTATAGATTAAATTTAAACCATCTACGAAAATACCACGCTTCTTATATTCCGCAGCCTCTTCTTCACTGACTTCACGCATGGGGCGATAGAGAATTGTATCAGTTGGTTTTCCATCTTTCATGGGAACACCCATATCGTCATATTTATTTGTTGCAGAATTCCAAAGTTTACGATATACTGTTTCAAAAGTCCCTTCCAATCTTTTGTCGTTTTCATCAAAGAGAGTCGCATAATAATATGTAGCCATATAGGATCCCATTTTCCGTCCATACCACCCGCTATGTTCATACAAACCATAGCCACTAAGCAGCGATTTTTTCTCTCTTAAACTAAATGTTGGATTGGCCGTGAAGTCCCTTGCAAGTATATGCAATTCAAGTGTATATACAGGGTCGAGTGTCATTTGAAGCGCCCAAATTGTTTCCTTATTGCCTTCGTTATTAACATTGAAAACACTGGCATAATCATCTAATAGTCCATACTTCGATGATGATATGAAAGAGTCTGCAATTTTTTTTGCTGCAGAATATACTTCATTTTTAGAAGTATAGTATCCAGTAGACTTAATAATGGAATCTGAATACTGAGTGAGTGACATCAGAACTCTGGCTTTAAGTGCGTTGGCAATATCTATATTTAATTCACCATTCAGATTAGATTTAGCGGGAAGTTTTTGTTCAGCAATGCTAATGTCGTCTAAAATAGTTTTATAGAATACATCGATAGTAGTTTGGTATCCTTCTGTTATCACTCCTTCTGTTGGGGTTAACGTATAGTGAGCACCTTCACCCCATAATTCTACTGCTATCCAGAAAAGCCAGGCTCTGAAAAAATTGAATTCTCCGGTTATTTTATCTTTATCCGCTTGTGAATTAAATGGGACCTCATCAATAATGGATAAACCATAATTGCAGTTGTTCAGCATTTCATAAAGATATCTCCATGCATTTCTTACTTCGCTGGATTCTACTAAGACATCAGTTTGATAAAGTGTCATGCGTTCCGCAGTTCTTTCTTGTGCGAAAGTAATTTCGTCCGTACCAGCTGCGCCCAGATGTAATAATGTATATATTTGATAATGTGCTCTCTCGTATAAAGCTACAGACAGTGATTTAAGTCCACTTTCGGTTTTTAGAAATGATTCATCTAAACGACCTTTGGGTTCTTCATCTAAAAATGTTTCACAAGAAGTGAGAATTCCTAGAAGAATTATACAATTGATAATGGTAATTTTTTTTATTATCGTTCTCATAATAATCTAATTTAAAATGTAACGTTAAATTTTAATGCATAAGACTTCCAGACCGTCCAGTCAGAACTTGGAGACATTGGATCAATGCAATCTTTGGCAGCTCTGTAGATAAAAAATGGGTTATGAGCTAAAAAACTCACATTGACATTATTCAAAGGTTTTAATTTGAAACGATATGCCAGGGATATCTCTTGCATAACAATATAGTCACCCTTTCTATATCTCCATAATCCATCTAATGTATTGGTGGTTGATAAAGCCATTAATGGATATTTTCCATTGGGATTATCGGGAGTCCAATAATCGTTCAACAATTTTAATGGAAGAGCACTGCTCCAACCTGTGCCAGCCATCTGAATCATGTGTCCAAATTTTCCATTCATTGTAAACGACAAACTCAGATTCTGGTATGTGAAAGAATTCCGCATATATGCCATCCACGAGGGATCTCTTTGTCCAAGAATCTTTTTGTCAAAAGTGCTGCTGATAGAACCATCGGCACCTTCTCCATCGGGACCAGCTATGTCTTTTAACTTCTGATAACCAGGGTATGTTCCGTATTTTTTAGCTTCATCAACCTCGCTAACTTGCCAGATTCCATCCAGGATGTAATCATTATATACTCTCAATGGCTTTCCAATAAATAAATTGTTATTGGGCATATCTTCCGAGGTAATTAATTTTTCAATTTTACTTTTGTTAAACGAATAATTAATGTCTGTTTGCCATTTAAAATCTTTGGTTGTAATATTCGTAGAATTAATTGATAATTCTAACCCAATATTGCTGGTTTCACCGATGTTTTGCCAAATCTCCGTAGAACCGCTTAAATTAGGCAAAGAACGCATAAATAATAAATCAGAGGTATAAGTTCTGTAAGCATCAATGTAACCATTTATGCGTCCTCTGAACAATCCCCAATCTAATCCAACGTTTGTTGTTTTCGAAATCTCCCAACCCAAACTTTTATTCACTAACCCATCTAACATATAACCGGTTAATAATGTATTACCGAAATTGGTTCGGCGTGCCTTTGTCCCCGCAAAAGTCTCGTATGGGTTTATTGCTGCATTGCCTACTGAGCCATAGCTAAGCCGGACTTTCAATGAGGTAAGCACATTTGATTTGTAAAAATCTTCATTATTGATTATCCAGGCACCAGAGATGGCAGGGAATGTAGCCCATTTATTGCCGGGTGCTAAAACCGATGCGCCATCAGAGCGTATAGAGAAATTCAATAAGTATCGGTTGTCATAGCCATATTGAAAACGCCCAATTAATGATGCGATTGTTTTTTGACTGTATGAACTTTCGTTTCGAATGTTTCCGGTTAATTCTGATAAGTTCCAATTACCCAAACCATCATCTGGCAAGCCTGTTCCCTTTGCTTGAAAGTATTTATTAACCCCTTTTTGAAGGCTGGCTACACCAGTCGCATTCACATTGTGTTTTTGAAAAGTCTGCGTGTAATTCAAAATATTATCCCAAGTCAAATCAGTATTGAACGAATTATTTTTTTCTGCGTAGGCTCCTTCGCTATCACGTACAATGTAACGTTTAGTCGTGTTTTTTCCATAAAAAACATCTCCTAGCCGGTTGTCAATTTCGTAACCAAAATTAGAATTAAAGGTCATCCCTTTAAATAAGTCAGCATATAAAGAAGCAACACCGAACAATCTGTGGTATGTCAGCTTGTCTTGATATGGATTGTTAAAATCGAGAAGCGGATTTGCGTAAATGTTAATCACATTTTCTATCAAATTACCGTCGTCATCGTAGGCCCTTATTAATGGATTCAAATATGTGAGAGCATTATATGTCACCGTACCCGAACTTTGCATGACGCCGGGCTCAACGTCATTTTGAACTAAATTTGTGTAGCGTGCATTGATTCCTATTTTCAAGAAATTAAAAATACGCTGCTCTTGTCTTAAACCCAGGCTTAATCGTCTCGCGCCATTATTGGGGTAATAACCTTCATCATCTCTAAATCCTATAGAGAAACGACCATTGTTTTTTACTCCGGAAGTTTCAATACTCAAATTATACTCTTGACTAGCAGTAGATTCTTTATAAAGGAGTTTCTTCCAATCTGTAAAAATATTATTATTTACAGATCCTAATTCCTTCGCATCAAAGGTTTGATCGTCATTAAGCGGTGCGCCTGTATCCCAACCAATTCCTCGATAGGCGTCAAAGCGAGCTCTATCTCGACGATAAGATATATATTCATTACCATCCATTAAGTCAGGTAATTTTACCATGTTTAAGCCGTAAAAAGCATCAAAATTAATTGTTGTTTTTTCTTGAGAAAGATTGCCACCTTTCGTGGTAATTAGGATTACGCCATTTGCTCCCCTAGAACCATATATCGAAGCAGATACAGCGTCTTTTAAAACTTCAATATTTTGAATTTCACTGACTGGTATATCATCAATTGAGTTTTTTGGAATACCATCAACAACGTAGAGCGGACTATTATCCGCATTAATCGAACGTCTGCCTCTAATTAATACCGATGGTGAACCTCCAGGTCGAGTTACAGGCCCAACATCTATTCCAGCAATTTTTCCAGACAAAGCATTCATGATATTTGCTACAGGAATATTATTTAATTCTTCTGTTTTCACAGATGCAACTGCGCCGGTTAAATCACTTCTTTTCATTACACCATATCCCACCACTACTAGTTCATCCAGAGCTTGGGTATCTTCTTCCAGAATTACCTCATGGTGCGTTTTTTTTGCAGTATTTATATTTTGTTCTAAGTAACCGATATAAGAAATTCGTATGAAAGCATTATCCTCTACAGACAGAGAAAAATTCCCATCAATATCAGTAACAGTCCCATTTGTAGTTCCCGATTCAATTATGTTTGCACCAATAATCGGTTCGCCATTTTTATCCGTCACGGTTCCTGTTATTGTTTTCTTTTGTTGTTGAGCAACTATTTTCATTTCTTCTGAAGTGAGTTTTGATTTATCAACAACAGTGAGAATGATATGATTTCCTTCCATGGAATAATCAAGATCTTTATCCTTCAATAAGGAAGTTAGCACATTAGAAACAGCTTTTTGATTCGCTCTGACCGACACCTTTTCGTTGGTGTTTACTTCATTATTGTAGATGAATAGATAATCGGTCTGTTTTTCAATGTCGTTTAGTACCTCTTTCAGAGCTACATTGCGCTTATTGATTGTTACCCTGGCATTTTGTGTATAACTCATTTCAGCCATAGTGCAAAAGACACAGGTAAACAATAGAATAAAGGTTGTTCGCATAATCGATAAAAAATGTTTAATAGGCACTTTTTCGGTTAAATTAGTGCCCGATGAGTTGTTTTTCTTCATACATTTGTAATTGTTAAGTTAATACAGTTAATAGATTAATTGTGTTGATTTTCATTTCAACCGATGGGTGTTGCAGCACCTGTCGGTTTTTTTGGTCTGTCCCCTAGTTCATATGTATTAGTTTTTAAATTTGTTATTTAATGTAAATTTTACCGGTGTGATCATCTCTTACATAAGTAAAATGGATACTTTTCTGTAGTACACGTAGTGCGTAATCAACACCGTCTGACTGGCGGAATTTTCCTGTATAGGTGTGCTGGGGTAAACTTTTGGAATCGATATGAATATCCACATCGAAATATTTTTCAAGCGATAAGAGTATTTCGTCTAACTTCGTATCGTTAAAGGCGATAAGCCCTTGTCGCCAAAGATATTTATCAGTATTGATTATCTCAGAGATAACCAGATTATTGTTCTGAAAAGTTGCTTTTTCGTTTGGTTTCAATGAGGTTAATTTTATTCCTTCTTTAAATACATCCACACCTCCTTCAAAAAGACTTGTTTCAAAGTGGTTAAATTGGCTGTAAGCTTCAACGTTAAAGGCCGTTCCTGTAACCTGCACATCACCCAGACTGGTTTTCACGATAAAAGGTTTTTTTTCATTCTTGCTGACTGCAAAGTAGGCCTCCCCGTCTAAATAGACGGTACGATACTTCTTTGAAAATTGGCTAGGATAGCGAAATGTAGTGTTTGCATTTAACCAGACATTGCTGTTGTCTGCCAAAATAAGATTAATTCGTTGTCCGGGGGGGACAAGAATGGTGTTGTACTGCTCCGGGTAATTATTGTTATTGAACAAATATAAACCGCCTACAATGAGAAGTAAAACGACCGCTGCAACCGCACTTATTATCCATGGAGTGGATTCGGGCAATCTCTTTTGTTTGCTTACAACTTCACGCGATGTGAATAGCAGTGCGTCATACGTTTTACGTTCTTCAATAAAGGTCTTCTCATTTACCACGGATTGGTCTAACCACTGACGAATTACTTTCTCTTCATCAATAGATGTTTTTCCTTCAAAAAAGCGGTATAATAACTCCCTGTCCATCGAGTAAATATTCTTTCTGTATATATAGATAACAGTTAAGAAAAGAATTACCCTAAATGGAAAATGTGTTTTAACAAAAAATAAACAAGAAAGGTATAAGGATGTATAAATATTTCAGATTTATACGAAGTTCACGCAATGCTCTTGAAATGTGGTACTCGATTGTTTTGCAGCTTAGATTCATTTTTTCTGCAATTTCATGATATGAAAGACCTTCAAACCGGTTTAATACAAATATTTGATGTGTCTTTTTGGGTAAACTTTGAAGGGTTTCATGAATGATCCTCTCCATTTCTTCTGAAAAGAGAAATTCCGGGTCACAGGCTCGCAGTGTGTTTATACTTAATGATAATCGCCATGACTCATGTTCACATAGTATGTTTTCAGTACGCTGCTTTACCTGGATGTGTTGTAGGTGATTCAGGCATTTGTTTTTTACAATAGTTAAAATATAGGCTTGAGGCTTCGTGTCGGAGAAAAGGCTTTCCCGGTTCTCCCAAAACAGGGTAAAAGCTTCCGAAACAAAATCCTCGGCAGTTTCTCTCTCTCTTACATATCCTTGTGCAAAACAAATAAAACGTTCGTAATATTCATTAAACAATTGGTTGAAACGATGTATGTCGGTAAAAGAATTCATGAAAGGAAAATTTCACGACAAATATAGACAAACTAATTGCCCAATTAAAATAATTAACATAAAAAAGATGAAAAATAAAGGAGTATTTCATCCATCGTAGAAGCTGCTGACTGTCAGTTTATCACCGTTGGAAAAATACCACTCCCTGGTACCTCCCGATGCGTTGTTTTATCGTGATGAGTAAATTACCTGAAAGCCGTCACCCGGCTTTTTTCATTTTCCTGTCCATAATCAAATACGGCAGTCATTGTGTCGTAGTTGGTTCCCCCGTCGTCGGTCCCAGATATCGCAAACTGTATAAAGTTCGAAATTCATCTCTGTGTCAT